>JAITOH010000069.1 GCA_031290055.1 Endomicrobium sp.
TTTTAAACTTACCTAATGTTTTTGAGGGCTATGCAAATATAAACATAAATTTATTTGGTGATATAAATAAACCTAAAGGAAGTATCTCAATAGCATCAAAAAGTGGATCCATACTAAAAGTCCCGTACGATAATCTTGAAATTAAAATAAGTTTTTCAGATAATTTTGCCCAAATAAAAAAAGCGACTTTTTTTAAACGAAATGAGTTTAGTGTATCTGTCATAGGTAGTTTACCATTTTGGTTAGGTAAAACTATACCAATAAAATCACAACATGAACCTATAAATATCTTTTATGAAATAGAAGATTATGGATTAAATATTCTGAAATATGTAACCCAAGGTTATATTAAACCTTATTTTGGTAAAATGTCTCTCATGGGTTCTTGTGTTGGAACTTATGGCAGAATTAAGCATAATGGAAAAATTTTAATAACAAAGGGATCGTTTGATTTAAAAGATTATATTGGTAGAGTGAAGAATATGTTTATTGATCTATCTATTGCTGAAAATTTAGTTGAAATTAATAAATTTAATTTTAAATCTGGTTCCGGGAAGTTAAACGTTTTTGGATCTTTAAGCCTTGATAATTTTAATATTAAAAATTTTAACTTAAGGTTTCTTACGGATAGAAAAGGGATTTTTATACGAATCTCACAGTTGCCTAAGCCAAGTATTTTGAGATATAAATCATTACGATTGCTTAAAAATTATTCTTCTGGAAAACCATATTTTGACATTAGATTACAAGGTACTCCAGACAACCCTAAAATTTCCGGATACGTTTTACTTGAGAATACTCGTTTTACGTTTCCATGGAACATTAGCAAAACGAACCCATTTTTTTTTATTCCAAAAAATACAGAGTTTGATTTAGAAATAAAAACCGCAAAAAATACTAGATTTGAAAATTCTTTTGTTTCTGCGTTAATAAAGGGTTCTGTGCATTTAGGAGGATATTTTAATAATTTGAAGACAAGTGGAACACTTGTAGCTTCTAAGGGTAGAGTGGATTATTTAGGGTATGAATTTTATATAACAAGTGCTTTGATAGAAATAATTGATGTAGGACAGATTTATATAAGTGCTAAAGGTGAAACAACGATCCCTTTAACTAACACATATGGTTTTGAGAATTTAAGGTTTATTATTGAAAGATCTAAGATATCTGATTTGTCTATGTTGAAATTTTCAAGCAATAAGAACTTGATGGATTTCACCGCGTTCTCAAAAAAAAATCTTTTTGAGAACGATACAAAAGTCGAATTGAATAAAAAAGAGTTAATTGACTTAAAATTTAAAGGCATGCCTAGTTTTATAATATGCCAACAGACTTCATACTTTATTAATAGAATATTTATAGCAATTGCAAAAACTATTTTGACAAAAACTGGAATACTTGATGACTTAAGAGTTTCCAATATTAATACAAATGTTGATGTATCTAATAGGGGAGGTTATAAACTTGAAAATTGGCTTTCAGGTACAAAATATTCTTTTGAAAAGAATCTTACTAATCAGCTTCTTTTTGGATATTCAATTATTTTAGATAAGTCTAGAAAGCACAATGACAAATTTGACCTAAAACTGTATCATGCTATAGAATTGGAATATAAGCTTACAGACAATTTATTTTTAAGTGCTAGCTATGAATTTATGTCTGATAAGCCGGATTATAAGTTAGGTAGAAAGATAATGTTTAAAAATCAGATACGCTTTTGATGTACTTCAAAGAAAACTAATAAGTAAAAATGGTGGACTAAAAAAATAATAGAAATAAAACTGCGTATTTTGAAAAAGTTAAACAATATTATCGGGTAAACTTCTCCTTATAGGCTTTTTAAAAACATTTGATTACTGTGGACGAATAATTTTTAGGTCTTTATGAAATATGGATATTTATAGTTTTTAGCTATTTGTGAAAATGTCTACACAAACAACTTCGTGCATGCTTCTTCAGATTTAGAATTATTTTTAATTTTGTGCTTAATATCAAATTTTATCAAAAGTTTTTGGTATACATTTACAGATTTAAGTTGAAAAAAGAACTTGTGTTATTATAATTTTACTTTTTTATTAATGATAAATTAATTGTGTAAGTGTAGAAATTTGATGTTTAAAAAACGAAATTGTTGGTTATACTGATAGAGAGTTTTAAAGTCTTATTTCTATAAATGTATAATGTAAACAATGGAAATCTTAGGAGGGTGAAATGAAAGATTTTAGTCAATTTATTGGTTCGTTTTCTTTCGATGCTAGACTTGCAGAAGTTGATATAATAGCTTCAATAGCACACACTAAAATGCTTGTTAAAGCTCAAATAGTAGATTCTTTAGAAGGGCGGAAAATAATTTTTGGATTAACGTCTATTTTAAAAGATTTAAAGAAAGGATGGGTATTTTCTAAAGAAGAGGATGTGCATTATGCTGTTGAAAAAGAACTCATTCGTAGAATAGGCCCCGTTGGTAGTAAAATGCATATTGCAAGGAGCAGAAATGATCAAGTTGCAACTGATTTAAGAATTTATTTGAAACACGAAATAAAAATTATTAAGAAATTTATAAATGGTTTTCAAAAAATATTAATCGAAAAAGCTGAAGAAAATATTGATGTTTTAATGCCAGGTTTCACCCATTTACAGCCAGCACAACCGATTTTAGCATCACATCACTTTCTTGCCTATGCATGGATGATGCAGAGAGATAAGGAGAGGTTAGTTGATTGTTACAAGAGAACTGATATCTTACCATTAGGAAGTGCTGCTTTGGCTGGAACATCTTTTAACATTGATAGACACTACACTGCACAACTTTTGAATTTTAGAAATATTAGTGAGAATTCTCTGGACACTGTTAGTGATAGAGATTTTGCTATTGAATTTGTTTTTTGTGCATCTTTAATAATTTTACATTTAACGAGATTTTGCGAAGAGATAATTCTATGGATGAATCCTGAATTTAATTATATAACAATAGCTGATAGATTTACATCTGGATCATCTATAATGCCTCAAAAAAAAAATCCTGACTGTGCAGAAGTTATAAGAGGAAAATCTGGAAGAGTTTTTGGTGACCTAATTGCACTTCTTACAATTATGAAGTCTTTACCTCTTGCTTATAACAGAGATTTACAAGAAGACAAACCACCTATTTTTGATGCTTTAGACAATATAAAAATATGTCTTGAAGTTATGAGTGAAATGGTTGGTAGCTTAAAATTCATTAAAGAAAATACTTTGAAAAGTATGGAAAAAGGTTTTATTGCGGCAACTGAGGTAGCTGATTATCTCGCAAAGAGGAAAGTTCCTTTTAGGATAGCCCATGGCATAGTTAAAAATATTGTTTTATATTGTAAAAAGACTTCTAAAACTTTAAATGAACTTTCGATTGATGAATACAGTAAATTTTCAAAAGTGTTCAGGAAGGATATATTTGGATATTTAGATCTAAAAAATATTGCTAATATGAAAATATCTTACGGAGGAACCTCAAAAAAATCC
>JAITOH010000023.1 GCA_031290055.1 Endomicrobium sp.
TGTTACCCAAAAACGGAAGAAAACAACAAGTAATTCTTTTGGGATCCGGTGCTTTGTCTATTGGGCAGGCAGGAGAATTTGATTATTCTGGTTCTCAAGCTGTTAAGGCTTTGGAGGAGGAAGGCATTGAAGTTATAATCATTAATCCAAATATAGCTTCTGTTCAAACGAATAAAGGTCCTAACAAAAAAGTTTATTTGTATCCTATAACTCCTTTCTGGGTGGAGAAAATTATTAAGATTGAAAAACCCTGTGCAATTATTTCTAGCTTTGGTGGGCAGACATCTTTGAATTGTGTTATATCATTGGAAAAGAATGGGGTTTTGAAAAAGTATAATGTAAAAGTTTTAGGAACTCAAGTTAGTGCTCTTGAGGTTTCTGAAGATAGAGAGCTTTTCGCTCAAAAAATGAAATCAATAAATGCTCCTATAGCAAAAAGTCACGCTGTCTCGACAGTGGAAGCAGCATTAAAAACAGCAGAAAAAATAGGATATCCTGTTATAACGAGATCTGCGTTTGCTCTAGGTGGACTAGGTAGTGGTTTTGCGAAAAATGCATTAGAACTCAAGAAATTTACACAAGCAGCGCTTATGACTTCTCCTCAAGTATTGATTGAAAAATCTTTGCATGGCTGGAAGGAGATAGAATATGAAGTTATGCGTGATAAAGCAGGGAATGCTATAACAGTATGTAACATGGAAAACTTCGACCCTATGGGTATACATACAGGAGACTCCATAGTAATTGCTCCGTGCCAGACAATAAATAATGTCGAAAACAACATGTTAAGAGATATGGCTCTTAAAATTGCACAAAATATAGGCATAGTAGGTGAGTGTAATGTACAATATGCCCTAAACCCAAAAGAATATGAGTTTTACGTAATTGAAGTTAATGCAAGGTTATCACGTTCTAGTGCGTTGGCAAGTAAAGCCACTGGCTATCCTATTGCATATATATCTGCGAAAATAGTTATAGGATTTGATTTACTTGAACTCAAGAACCCTGTTACTGGTACTACTTCAGCGTTTTATGAACCGTCACTTGATTATGTTACTTTGAAAGTTCCGCGTTGGGATTTAAACAAATTTAGCGGAGTTTCAAAAAATCTTGGGACACAAATGAAATCTGTTGGTGAAGTTATGGCTATTGGAAGAAATTTTTGCGAAGTTATACAAAAAGCCTTGAGAATGGTAAATGAAGATGAGGAAGGTATAACTGTAAATATTTTTAAAAATGCTTTTGAAGAAGATCTCGAAAAAGAACTTCTATCGCCAACAAACCTTAGAGTTTTTGCAATTTACGAAGCATTTAAGAGAGGGAAACCTCTTGAATATGTTTATGAAAAAACAAAAATAGACTATTGGTTTTTATCACATATCTTGTATCTTGCGGAATCCGAGATAGAATTGTTGGACTATTTTAGATCAACAATCAAAAAATATAGTGTTACATTAGAAGAAGTCTATGATGTTTATAAACAAATTTCAATAGACCATTTACGACGTTTAAAATCAATAGGTTTTTCTGATTTTCAGCTTACGAAAATATATGTTTCAATCTGTTTAAATATTAAAGTAAATCTAAGCATAAAAGAAATAAGAAAATTATCTTTTGGTGTGAGAATATTAAGAAAAGAACTTGGAATTTCACCTGTTGTAAAACAAATAGATACAACATCTTCGGAATATCCTACAAAGTCGAATTATTTGTATTTAACTTATGATGGTATATACAGTGATGTATTTCAAAAAAAAAAAAAGAGCATCATAACTCTTGGAAGTGGTAGCTATCGCATAGGAAGTAGTTTAGAGTTTGACTGGTGTTCTGTTATGACTAGTAGTTATTTTAAAAATAAAAAAATTGATAGCGTTATAATCAATTGTAATCCGGAAACAGTATCAACGGATTACAGTGCTTCAGATAGACTTTACTTTGAAGAACTTTCTTTTGAGAGAGTGTTGGACATTATAGATATTGAGAATTCTAAAGGTGTAGTTGCTTGTATGGGAGGGCAGCACCCAAATAATTTAATTCAACCTTTAAGTGAAGCTAATGTTAATATTTTAGGACATAGTCAAAAGAGTGTTGATGGGGCTGAGGATAGAGAAAAATTTTCTGCTATGCTAGATAAATTAAGAATAGATCAACCAGAATGGACTTCAGCTGTTTCACTTACTGACATAAAAGAATTTATAAAAAAAGTAGGTTTTCCAGTTTTAATTCGTCCAAGTTTTGTTTTGTCAGGAACTCTTATGAATATTGCAAATGATCAAGAAAGTTTGGATTATTATTTATCGCTCACTAAAAATATTTCAGCAGATTTCCCAGTTGTTATTTCAAAATTTATCCTTGATGCTAAGGAGATAGAATGTGATGGAGTTGCTAAAGATGGTGAGGTAATACTTTCTCTTGTGAGTGAACACATTGAAAATGCCGGAGTTCACAGTGGAGATGCTACAATGGTTTTTCCCTCACAAAAAATATATGTTCATACGGTAAATGTTATAAAGGAGATAGTAAGAAAAGTGGTAAAAGGACTTAATTTAAATGGGCCTTTTAATATACAATTTATAGCTAAAGATAATGATATTAAAGTTATTGAGTGCAATGCTAGAGCTTCGAGATCTTTCCCGTTTATTTCAAAAGTTTCTGGAATAAATCTTGCTGAACTTTCATGTAAAGTAATGAATAAAGAGAAAGTAAAAAAAATTTTAGTGGATGAAAGTGAAATATCTTATGTTGGAGTAAAAGCTTCAATGTTTAGTTTCCAAAGATTGGATGGGGCCGATCCTATAGTAGGTGTTGAAATGGCTTCTACAGGTGAAGTAGGTTGTCTGGGCATAAAATTTAATCATGCAATGCTTTTATCAATGGAAGCAACTCAAATAATAAAACCTAAAAAAGGAATTCTTCTAAGCACTGGTCGAGAAATAGAAAAAATCAAATTTATGAAAGTAGTAGAAAATATTTATAAATTAGGGATTCCTATTTATGCAACTAAAGGGACATCAAAATATCTTGAAAATAGAGGTTATATGGCTAACACTGTTCATTGGAATCGAACTCCGCGAGCAATTGATATCATAATTGACGGTAAAGTTGATTTTGTGATCAATATAAGTAAGAATTTAAGTGTGGATGAATTGCATAATAATTCGGAAATAAGGAAAATGGCGGTTAAGTGTGGATGCTCTATTTTAACTAATATAGAAAAAGTGCTTGCATATTTAAAAGCATATGATTCGTATGATGAATTACAAAATATAGAAAATTGTATTAATTTGTAAACAATATAGAAAACCTAAATGTGCTTGTACTCTGCTATAGTCTTATATAGATACATGTAAATCTCTGAAATTTATTTGATAAAAATGCCAGGTATAAATAAAATATTTTTTGTAATTTAGTAGGGTATATTTCGTAGCATTATATCATTATTAATTTAAAGTTAAAGGCTACTATTTGGAATAGTTTAGAAATGAACAATTAAAAACAACTATTCCAACATGAGGATTTTTAAAATTTTTAAGTGTAAATTTTATAGTTGTGTGTAGAAAATGATGATTTTCTATAAATGGTAAAAATAGGTTGATATTATGCTAGTGTCTGAAGTTGTACTTCCAATTTCGATAAATAAAAGTTTTTATTACCTCCCTCCTGAAAATGTAGATCATGAAAGTATTGTTGGAAAAAGGGTTAAGGTGCAGTTTGGCAGAAAAATTTTTAATGCCTATGTAATTTCGTGCCAAAGCCTTAAAGATTATAAGAATCTAAAGCTGAAGCGAATTATTGAAATAATTGATGATGAATCACTTATTAGCAAAGAAATAATGGGACTCGCAGACTATATTTCAAAGAATTATATTTGTTCTTTAGGTGAAGCGCTTGCTTCAATAATTCCTATCTCAATGATACCTCAAAAAAGATTCTCAAAAAATAAAGTTATTGTAGGTAAGGAAATAATAACATGTAAAGATCCAATTCTAAATATTCAGCAAGTGATTGCTATTAACTTAATAAATAAAAGTTTGGAAAATAACACTCATAATTCTTTTCTGCTTCATGGTGTTAATTCTTCAGTGAAGACCGAGGTTTATGTTCATGCTATAAAACATGCTTTAAAGCGAAATAAAAGCGTTATAATTCTTGTACCTGAAATTTTTCTTACAGTTCAGTTTGTAGATATTATGACAAAATTTTTTGGTTCAAACGTAAATGTGTGGCATAGTGGTATAAGAAATACAGAAAAATATAATTTCTTTTTAAAAGCAAAAAATGGCTATACAGGAATAATGATAGGTACAAGATCTGCAGTTTTTACTCCGTTTAAAAATTTAGGGATTATAGTTGTTGATGAAGAACACGAACGTGCATATAAACAGGAACGAAGACCGTTTTACGATACTAGGGAAATTGCGAAATGGCGTGGGAAATATCATAATGCCGTTGTAATTTTAGGTTCTGCGACTCCTTCTTTGGAAAGTTATAAAGATGCATTAGAAAATAAAACAATTTTGATAGAACTAAAAGAGCATGTATGTAAAAAAGAATTGCCAGAAATAAAAGTTTTGACATTAAAAAATAGACTATTTAAAGCGTATTCTCTTCTTTCGGAAACTGTAGAATCAATATCAAAAGTTTTAGCAAAAAAAGAGCAAGTAATAGTTTTTTTGAATCGCAGAGGATATTTTTTATCAATTATATGTAAAAAATGTGGATCTGTCTACCAATGTCCAAAATGTTCTATTTCAATGATTTTTCATAAAAACCCAGATCTGCTTAGATGTCATTATTGTAGCTATATAAAAAATCTACCGATAATTTGTTCAGTATGTAAAAATAAAGACATGAGAGTTTTTGGAACTGGGACTCAAAAAGTTGAGTCTGAGTTAAAGAAACTTTTTAAAGATGCAAAAATTTTTAGATTAGATGGGGATACAGCATATTTAAATAGAAATTATAAAAAAGTTTATAATGGTATGAAAAATGATGAATATGATATATTAATCGGAACGCAAATGATTACAAAGGGATTTGATTTTCCTAAGGTAAGTTTGGTCTGCGTAGTAGATGCAGATACTTCTTTATATATGTCCAGCTTTAAAGCAGTTGAAAAAACTTTTCAACTGCTTACGCAAATCGCTGAACGTTGTTGGCGTGGCAATATAAGAGGCAGCGTTATAGTGCAGACAAGACACCCTAAACATTATGCAATAGAGTGTGCGAAATCCCATGACTATATTTCATTTTATAAGACAGAAATAGAGCAGAGAAAAAAATTATTTTATCCTCCTTTTTGCGATATCGCAAAAATTTTAATAAAAAATAAAAAAGAGAACAAAGCTGATGA
>JAITOH010000061.1 GCA_031290055.1 Endomicrobium sp.
AGCTGTATCTATAAGTTTTTGTCTCCCCGTAAAAAACGGATGACAGTTTGAGCATATTTCTAGTTTTATTGAAGGTTTTGTTGACCGCGTTTTAAAAGTATAACCGCAGGCACACGAAACTATGCAATCCTCATATTTTGAATGTATTATTTCTTTCATTTTTACGACCTCTCCTTTACAACCTCTACTGCCTAATTGTGCATTTTTAAAAATTACTAGTCAAATCTTAGATTCTTTGTGCACACGACACAAACAAGTAACCAGATAAAAAATTAAAACTAATCCAACTTAGCCTATATCAAAAAATTACTTCTTTATAATCCTTTCATACTAGAAAATTCCATTTGTTTCAAAAAGTCTTTATTAGATTTTGAACTATGTAATCTCTTGCACAATTCTTCCATAACTTCTATAGAGTTCATTGAATTCATCCATTTTCTAAGAATCCACATTTTATTTTTCTCATCTTCATTTAAAAGAAGTTCTTCTTTTCTGGTGCCAGAACGCAAAAGGTCTATAGCAGGAAATATCCTCCTGTCAGCAAGTTTCCTATCAAGATAAATTTCACAGTTTCCCGTACCCTTAAATTCTTCAAATATAACATCATCCATTCTACTACCTGTTTCGACAAGGGCTGTACCTATAATCGTAAGACTGCCACCCTCTTCAATATTCCTTGCCGCACCAAAAAACCTTTTAGGTCTTTGTAAAGCATTTGAATCAAGTCCTCCAGAAAGCACTCTTCCACTTGAAGGTATTGCTGTATTATACGCCCTTGCAAGTCTTGTAATTGAATCTAAAAGAATAACGACATCCTTTTTATTTTCCACCATTCTTTTAGCTTTTTCTATAACCATTTCTGCAACTTGTATGTGCCTATCTGATGGTTCATCAAAAGTTGAAGATATAACTTCCCCATTAACTGAACGCTGCATATCAGTAACTTCTTCGGGCCTTTCATCTATCAATAGGACTATAAGTATAAGATCTGGATTATTTTCAGTAATTGCATTAGCTATTTTTTGTAAAATAATAGTCTTGCCGGTCCTTGGAGCTGCATTAATCAAAACTCTTTGGCCTTTACCTATTGGAGCAAGCATGTCTATAATTCTAGTTGATACCTCCTCTTTTTTTGTTTCAAGAACTATTTTTTTGTTGGGATATAATGGAGTTAAATTATCAAAAAAAGCACGGTCCCTTATACCTTCAAGATTCTCTTGACCATTAATTGATTTTACCTGTAAAAGTGCAAAGTATCGTTCTTGTTGTGCCTGAGGAGGACGCACAAACCCCGCAACTGTATCACCTTTCCTTAAAGCAAATTTCTTTATTTGAGAGGGAGATATATAGATATCATCTGGACCTGGTAGGTAATTGTAATCCGTAGAACGTAAAAAACCAAAACCATCAGGTAAAATCTCCAAAACGCCCTCATCATAAACTAACTTGTTTGCTTTGGTCTGAGCCTCAAAAATTTTTGCTATAAGTTCTTGCTTTCTCAAACCTGCAATGGAATCTAATTTAAGATTTTTTGCAATTTCTATAAGCTCCGTTACTGTACGCTTTGACAAAACTGACACGTCCATAGATTTTTTTACTTCCATTACTCCCCCAAATTTTCAATACAATAATGACAGTTTATAAAACCATTTAAACTGTACATATTTGTGTATTTTTATACATCGCTTATTTGATGTGATTTCCTCAGAACAATTATTGTTTTGATTTGAACGAAAAATTATTTTTATAGAAAAAACTTTCCCCGACACAGACAAACAATGTAACACAAAAGTTCTACATTATTTTTGCTTACACGTCAATAATTTATATAAATCTTTCACATTTTTTTCTAAATCTTTCTTAGAATTCGTGTTATCTATCGAAAAATCAGCAAGTTCAATTTTTTGCTCAATTGGCATTTGAGAACTAATTCTTTTTTTTATTTGATAATAGCTCAACTTATCTCGTAGTGCAATACGCGAAACTTGAACATCGTAAGAAGCGTGAACAACAACAACTTTATCACATATTTTATTCAATCCAACTTCAAAAAGAAGTGGAACGTCAATCAGTATATCAAACTTGTTTACGTTTTGTAAAATTATTTCATTAATACGAAAAATTATATGAACATGTAAAATTTTTTCAACTTTAAGTTTTATTTCTTTATTTGAAAAAAACATATCGGCAAGTTTCTTTCTGTTTAAAGCTCCGTTAGAATATAAAATGTCAGTACCTAAATTCATTACCAACTCGCTCAGAAGAGGCATGCCTTTAGCAGTCAACTTGCGAGATATCGCATCCGCATCTACAATATACATACCAAGGGCTTCAAAATACCTAGCAGCCTCACTTTTACCTGTTGCAACTCCACCTGTCAAACCTACTATCATATCTCACCCATTTCACCCCAATTCTTACCAACTTTAACCCTAACATCTATAGGAACATCATTCAGATTTATAGAATTTTCCATTTTATTTTTTATCATTGAAATCATAACCTCTACTTCATCGATTGGCACTTCAAAAAGAAGATCATCGTGTACTTGTAAAAGAATTAAAGATTTATAACTTCTGAGTTTAATTTCGGCATAAATATTTATCATAGCAATTTTTATTATATCTGCTGAGCTTCCCTGAATTGGGGTGTTCAAGGTAATTCTTTCACCAGCATTTCTAATTCTGACATTTTTTGAAGTCAGCTCAGGTATATATCTTTTCCTTCCAGTAATCGTAGACACATATCCATCTTTTAGAGTCTTCTCAACAATTTGTTCCATCCATAATTTTACTCCACTGTACCTTTTAAAATATCCATTGATATATTCTTTTGCTTTTAGTAATGAAATATTTAATTGTTTTGCAAGACCAAAGGGAGAAATACCGTAAACTATACCAAAATTTATAGATTTCGCTGCATTCCTTAAGCCATCAGGGACAAGTTGGTCTTTCGATATTTCAAAAACCTCTCTTGCTGTTGCACTATGTATATCATCTCCTTCTCTAAAAGCCTTAATAAGTTTTTCGTCACCTGAAATATGTGCCAAAACTCTTAAGTCAATTTGTGAATAATCCGCACATATAAAGACTTTCTTGTCTTCAGGTATAAATACGCTTCTAAACTCTCTCCCATGAGCTGACTTCACTGGAATGTTTTGTAAATTAGGTTCTGTAGACGACAATCTTCCTGTATTTGTCACTGCCTGGTTAAAAGCGGTATGAACTCTATTGCCATAACAAACACAGTAATTAGTTATGGGATCAATGTAAGTATTTTTTAACTTTTTGAGTTCTCTGTATTTTAATATTTCAAT
Source organism: Endomicrobium sp. (assembly GCA_031290055.1). GTDB lineage: Bacteria > Elusimicrobiota > Endomicrobiia > Endomicrobiales > Endomicrobiaceae > Endomicrobiellum. The sequence goes on from JAITOH010000061.1 coordinate 3,317, forward strand.
AGGGAATTTATGATAAGACAATTCATTTAAGACTCTTTCATCAGTAGAATAACCTGTTTTATTTTTTTTAATTATCGGGAAATTAAATTTTTCAAACATTACAAATGAAAGTTGTTTTGGGGAATTAATATTAAACTTTCTATTTGCAATTTTATATACATTATCTTCTGTTTTTCTTAATTCAGTAATAATTTTTTTATCAAAATTATACAGAAATGGCAAATTAACTTTTATGCCTGAAAATTCCATTTCTGAAAGAACTTCAATCAAAGGCATTTCTATATCAAAAAAAAGTGCCGCCATTTTATCTTCTTGTATTTTAGCATTAAATATTTTATATATAGCAAAAATAGCAGATACTATTGAACCTGCATATTTTGAGCTTTTGTTTATTGAACAATCTGCAAAAGTAGTTTTTTTTATCCCTTTTCTAAAATAACTGTCATCGTCACCTACTGTAAAACCTAAGCAATCTTTTGATATGTTGGCTATGGCATGAGATTTTGTGGGATTTAGACAATATGAAGCAAGCATTATATCAAAATACATATTACTCACTTCAACTCCAAATATTTTGTAGATATTTCTTTCACGTTTTAGATCATACCCTATTTTTTTTATCTTGTGTGAAGAAAACAGTGGAGCAAAAATGTTTTTGAACTGTTCAAAAGTTATTTGGTGTATAGTTAAATCGGTATGTCCGATTGGAAAATAAAAAGAACTACTTTCAACATAAAATGATATGCCTATAATCTGCTGGTTAAAAAAACCAGTGACATAGCTCATTGTTTTAAAAGCGAAAACATTTGATTGTTCTATCAAACTTGCAACCTCAATTGCTTTTTCTAAGGTATTTACAATCTCAACATTTACGTTAAATGGCATATTTAAAAATGTAACTCCGAAATATCGTTTTGTCTTGGGTTTTAGTTCAACTGTAGTTAATTAAAATTTATTTTCTTTGAGAAAATGTTTTTTTAAAAAACTTTTAAATTCATATTTTTCAAAAAAAGGAATAATACTGTTTACATTTAAATCTCTAGTTTTAAATTGTTCAAGTCTACAATCTAATGGAACTTGCTTGTTCAATTCCATCAATTTTTTACTCAAAATTGCTTTATTCTTGCCATCTTTAATTAGCTTATTTAAATTCCCCTTTATAAAATTTACACTTTGTAAAATATTTTCAAGACTGCCAAATTTTCTTATAAGCTTTACAGCTCTTATTCTACCAATACCATTTATGCCAGGTATATTATCCGCGACATCTCCCATAAGAGCAAATAAATCTGTAAGCTGTTTGGGTTTAACACCATATTTTTCTTCTACTCTACTTGTATCATACATAATATTTTTAGAATCGTTCCAAACAAAAACACTTTCATCTTCAATCAATTGCAAAATATCTTTATCGGCAGTTACAATAAAAATTTGCATATCGCTTTTCTTCTTATTATTATGAATTACTGTTGCGATTAAATCATCGGCCTCATAACCTTTTACTTCCAGTTGCGCAATATTTAAGGCCATAACTGCTTCCTTCGCAATAGACATTTGGCTTATAAGACCATCGTCAAGGGGTTTTCTATTTTTTTTATAATCTTCAAACATTTTGTGCCTAAAATTTTTTGATGGATAGTCAAAGCAAACTACAATAAAATCTGGATAAAAATTATCTTTTATTTTAAATAAAAATCTCACAAACCCGTAAACCGCATTGACCTGCTCATTATTCGAAGTAAAAAGTGAAGGCAAAGCATGGTATGCCCTGTGTATATAGGCATTACCATCTATAATAAGCAATTTTTTCATATATTTTCTAAATAGTGTTGTATACTTGAAGATGCCTGTGCCCCATCAGACACAGCTGTTATAACTTGCCTCAACTGTTTTTTCCTTATGTCACCACAAGCAAAAACACCACTGACCGAAGTATTCATATTTTCATCTGTTATAACGTATCCAGATTTATCTAATATTATGTCTGAAAAAAATGAACTATTTGGAAGTAACCCTATAAAAATAAATACACCACTCACCTTTAACTGATAATTTTGATTTGTCTTTAAATTTGTTACCGTTACACTTTCAACAGATTTTTCCCCGGAAATTTCTTTAAGAATAGTATCATATAGCACTGAAATATTCCTACAAGATGCTAATCGCTCTTGTAAAATTCCTGTAGCTATTAGTTTACTCCTTCTATTGACAATATTTATATTTTTTGCAAACTTTGATAAATAAATGGCCTCTTGGAGAGCAGAATTTCCTCCACCTACAACCAATATATCTTTGTCTTCGTAAAATGGAGCGTCACATGCAGCACAATAAGATACACCCCCACCTCTAAATTTCAACTCTCCTGGAATATTCATTTCTTTTAAGTGCGTACCTGAAGCAATGACGACAGTCTTCGCTTCATAAGTAGCGTTTTCTGTAATTATTTTTTTTATAAAGCTCCATTTCATGTCTAAAACTTCATCATAAACTACTTCGCCACCAAAATTTTTTACTTGTTTTTCAAGTTTTACAGTAAAATCAAAACCACTGACGCCTTCATTAAAACCTGGATAGTTTTCGAGACGATTGATCATTAATAAATGTCCTCCACAACATTTTTTTTCTATAAGTAGCGTTTTTAACCTTGACCTTAAACTACAAATTGCCGATGACAATCCAGAAGGTCCACCGCCTACTACAACAACGTCATAAACCATCATAAGTTACAGTACCCCCCCCCTAACACTGCTAATAGCAATAACCAAGTGATCTCATAAACACAAAAAATTCGTATATGCTTGGAATTTAGCGTAAACTTTTTTACAATGAAAATGTGAAAAGATACATCCCCAACCATTTTAAACAATAATAGTGTCTATTATTTTTTTTACCTCATTTTTAGATTTAAACCCAACTGCTTTTTGGAGCGTTTTGCCACCTTTAAATAAAATTAAACATGGAATTGACGAAATTTGAAATCTTGCTGATAAAGACAAATTTTCGTCCGTATTTACTTTACCTATTTTTATCTTATCTTCATACTCAAGAGAAAGTTCTTCAACAACTCGAGAAAACATTTTGCATGGGCCACACCACGGAGCCCAAAAATCTACCAACACCAGCTTATCTGAAAAGGATACTTCTTGTTGAAAATTATTTTCATTAATTTCAACTACCATAACACCCTCCAATAACAACGTCTAAAAATTATTATAAAACAGTGATACGTCGTCAAGTTATATAACTACAACCAAAAAATAACCTCAAACCGCACAAACACAGCGTACAATAGTGTGTAAATTTGTTACACATCCATCCCACCACACAAAATCATTATAACATAAAAATTAAGTCTTAAAGCGATTGCCAGGCGAAATTAACCCACCCTGAACAAAATCCCAAGCATTCACAATAGGCTTATTTTCAAGTTGTATTTTTGTAACTAAAATTTTACCAACAGCACATGATACTGTAAATCCTTTTCTTCTCTCTATTGAATGCAAAACCCCAAAACTCTTATTTATCGAATTTCTATCAAACAATTCTACTTCTATAAATTTGATTCTCTTTCCAAAAAGTTTGCCATGAGATATAAACGAATATATTCCAGGCCAGACATATAAACCCCTGAATTGATTACACACCTCAACCGCACTTTTGTCCCATTTTATTAAACCTTTATCTTTTTTAAAAGATGGAGCAAAACTTGGTTCGCCAATTTGAGACATAGCAATAAATTTACCACTTTGAAGATACTCAAGAGTTTCGTTCATAACGTTTATGCCCAAATTACTAAGTTTATTAAATAGAGTTTTAGCATTATCTTGTTGACTTATTTTAGATCTCTTCTGAATTATAACATCACCGGAATCAAAACGTTCATCAACATAAAAAGATGTTACACCTGTCTCAGTTTCCCCACTACATAAAGCATGTTGAACAGGAGCTGCACCTCTATATTTTGGAAGAAGCGAAAAATGTATGTTAAATGTCCTATGTTTTGGAAGATTGAAAACAAGCTTTGGAATAAGTTTTCCGTACTCTACGACAACACCTACATCAGAATTAAAGTTTTTTATTTTTTTGACAATATCAGAAGTAAATTTTTCAGGTTGTATAAAACTAATGTTCTTCTCTTGAGAATAAGCTTTCAAAATAGATGATCCAAATTTTTGTCCTCTTGAAATAGGTTTGTCAGGCACTGTTACTACAAGAATTGTATAACTTCTTCTGCACAACTCTTCTAAATATTCTTTTGCAATAAAAGCAGAGCCGAAAAATAATATGTTCACCAGTTACCTATCTTTTTCTCTTTTTTAATTTTTTTCTCAATATATTTTCTTTTCCATTCTGGAAGATAATCTATAAAAAGTTTTGCGTTTAAATGATCCACTTCATGTTGAACAGCTTTAGCCACAAGACCTTGCGCTGTAATCTCGTATTTCTCCCCCTTTAAATCTGTATATTTGACAAGAATCCTGTCAAAACGACTTACATTTTCAAAAATTCCTGGAAAAGATAAGCATCCTTCTTTAATGGATAATTTACCTTCGCCTGAAATAATTTCAGGGTTTATCAAAACAATCTTAGACTTTTGCTGCGGATCTATATCAACAATACAAAGCCTCAAAGAAACGCCAACTTGAGGAGCGGCAAGACCAATTCCAGATGCCAAATACATTGTCTCCAACATATCGCAAACAAGATTTTTTATGGGCTCGTTAATCTCTGAAATTGTTGTTGTTTGTTTTCTTAAAATTGAATCTCCATATTTTCTTATTTCAAGTTTTGCCATGAGAGTATTTTACTATTTTAAAATGGAATTTTTCAAATGATTTTTTCACTGTAAATATATATTGTATAATGCGATTTTATGAATAACCGCTTAAAAGCAGTAAATTTCTTAAAAACACCTATTGATAATTCTGTTACTATTTTAGAATTAAAGAACTTTTGGGGAAAAGTTTGTCAACTTATCTTAAATAGAGAAAAACTTTTTAATTATATTTGGAGAAATGGAACAGATGAAGAAATCTTTGCAGAACTCGTATTTTGTTTACTTACACCACAAAGTAGAGCAATTTTATGTTGGAGTGCAGTAAATACCCTGGTTGAAAAAAATATGATACTTAAATCAACATCTAAAAATATATCAAAAGTGCTGAATAAAATTCGTTTCAGAAATAACAAAGCAAAATATGTAGTAGAAGCAAGAAATTTTTTTTCGGT
>JAITOH010000003.1 GCA_031290055.1 Endomicrobium sp.
GAATAATTTTGCCTGCGAAGAGGTGAATTTAAGATGATTATTAAAATTCGGGTTATACTAAACTCCAAAAGAAACGAAGTTGTAAGTAGGGTTGGTTCTATTTTACGAGTAAAAATTGTTGCTGCTGCTGTTGAAGGTAAAGCTAATGAGGAGTTATGTGATTTTTTATCTGATTTTTTTGATGTTAAAAGATCAATGATTTTTTTGAGAAAAGGAGAAAGAGGAAGAGAAAAAACAATTGAAATCACCGGACGTTCTGAAGAAGAGCTAAATGAGATACTAGACACAATACCCTAGATGTGTTACAGTGATCTAGGAATTTTTAGATGGTAATAAGCAGTAAATACAATGTAAAGATTAAAGTTGTGATTCTTGGAGATAATTTAAAGTGATAGAAGAGAAAGATTTTTCAAAGACTCTGAGTTTACCTAAAACAGGTTTTCATATGAAGGCAAATTTTTCACAGAGAGGATGTGAGTTTGTTGAGGAATGGGATAAAGAACAACTTTATATTAAACTATGTGAGAAAAATAAAAACAAGAAAAAATTTATTTTGCATGATGGTCCTCCCTATGCAAACGCACATATCCATATAGGAACTGGGCTTAATAAAGTTTTAAAAGATTTTGTTGTAAAATTTCGTTCCATGTTTGGGAATTATGTTCCTTTTAATCCTGGTTGGGATTGCCATGGTCTTCCAATCGAGCTTGTTGTTTTAAAGGAAATGAAAACTGATAAAAATAAAGTTGACAAGCTTGTTTTTAGAAAACAAGCTGCTAATTTTGTAAAAAAATTTATTGAAATACAGAAAAACGAATTTAAGAAACTTGGTGTTGTAGCTGATTGGAAACATCCATATCTAACTTTAGATCATAAATATGAATCTTCAATTGTAAAAATTTTTGTGGATTTAGTAAAAAAAGGATATGTATACAGAAAGAAAAAACCTGTTTATTGGTGTCCGACATGTGAAACAGCTTTGGCAGATGCTGAAGTTGAGTATGTAAATCATAGTTCAGATTCTATTTTTGTAAAGTTTAGGGTAGTGTCATTTCCAAAAGTATTTAAAACTAATGGAATTGAATTAAAAGATTTTTCAGTGTTAGCATGGACAACAAATCCATGGACACTCCCTGCGAATATGGCGGTGGCATTTAATGGACACTCCGACTATGTTGCTGTGGTTTATAAGTTCGAAAATTTTAGAGAGGAGAAACTTATAATTGCGAAAGCTTTGGCCGAAAATATTAAAAATAGGATAAAAGCTATAAATTTTGAAACTATTTTTGAAGCTAAAGGAGCTGATTTTGTAGGTATAAAATGCGAAAATCCATTATTTTTGAACAAACAGTCTCAGGGTGTCATTGCTGATTTTGTAAGCATAAAAGATGGGACTGGTATAGTACATATAGCTCCGGGTCATGGGCAAGAGGATTATCAAGTAGGCTTAGAGTACGGTTTTGAAATTATATCCTTTGTTAATGGCAAAGGCTTGTATACAAAAGAAGTCTTGGGGTTTGAAAACGTACATATTTTTGAAGCAAACAGTTTGATAATAAACAAACTTAAGGAAGAAGGAAAAATTCTTGCAAATTTGAAACTAAACCACTCTTATCCGCATTGTTGGAGGTGTAGAAAGCCTATAATTTTTAGGGCCACTCCTCAGTGGTTTTTGTCTTTAGAATGCAGGGATTTGAGAAAAAGGATGTTACAGTTAATTAAAAATATCAATTGGATTCCAAGTTACGGTGAAAACAGAATAACCTCAATGTTAAAAAGTCGTCCTGATTGGTGTTTGAGTCGCCAACGTTTATGGGGAGTACCTATACCAGTATTCTACTGTATAAATTGCGATGAGCCACTTCTTGATATTAAAATTATGGATAGGATATCTACGTTGTTTAATGAAAGAGGATCTGATTCATGGTTTGAAATGACTGAAAAAGAACTCTTGAATGGAATTAATGCCAAATGTTCTTTGTGTAATTCTGTGGATTTTAGAAAGGAGCATGATATATTTGATGTGTGGTTTGATTCGGGTGCTTCTTATGAAGCTGTTTTATCAAGTGGGAATTATAAAGATTTAGAATTTCCTGCAGATTTATATCTTGAAGGCAGTGATCAACATCGCGGATGGTTCCAAACTTCTTTTATATTGTCTTTAGCGACAAAAGAAAAAGTTCCGTATAAAAGTGTTTTGACTCATGGCTTTGTTGTTGATGGACATGGGAAAAAAATGTCAAAGTCGTTAGGAAATTTTATGTTAAGCGACCAATTGATAAATAAATATGGGGCTGATATAATTCGTTTTTGGATAGCTTCGAGTGATTATAAAGAAGATATCAAAATATCTGACGATATTGTAAAAGGTTTAAGCGATGTTTACAGAAAAATTAGGAATACTATAAGGTTTTTGCTTGGAAATCTATGGGATTTTGATACTAAAAAAAGTTTGTTTTTTAAGGACATGTGTGAGATAGATAAATATGCGTTGAGTAGACTTCAGCAACTTATATCATGTGTGATAGATAATTATAAAAGTTATGAGTTTCATAAAGTTACTAAGGTAATAAATAATTTTTGTACAGTATTTTTGAGTGGATTTTACCTTGGTGCTTTGAAAGATACTCTTTATTGTGATAGGAAAGACAGTAAGGAAAGGTTAAGTGCGCAAAGTGCAATGTTTGAAATTTGTTCTGTTATAATAAAACTTATATCACCGATTCTTTCTTTTACAGCTGAGGAAGCTTGGAGGGAAATGAAGAATTTACAAACTAAATCTTGTGGACAACAACAAAGATTATCTTCATCAATTTTCCTTACAGATTTTCCACTAGTAGATAAAAATTATATTCTTCAAAGTAAGGTATTTGAAAAATGGGAAAAAATTTTTGATATAAGGAAAAAAGTATTGTCCTCTTGCGAAAGTCTAAGACAGAACAAGATTATAGGTTCGATTTCTGAGGCTTCCTTAATTATAATGTGTGGGCAAAAATATAGTGACCTTTTCGAAGATTTAAGGACTTTAAATCTAGCTTTAGGTAGTTATGATATAAGTTATAGTTTTTTAGAAAAAAAAGATGGCGTGATACACATAGAAGCTTCAAAGTCAAACTATGAGAAGTGTATGAGATGTTGGAGGCATATTGACAATATAAAAGATGGATTATGCCTAAGATGTAGGGGTGCTATTAATTATAGGTGACTATTATTTAATTTTTTCAAAAAGAGTTTGCAAGAGGTTTTATACATAATTGAAACTTCCTTTATTTCTAAGTGTGGTCATGTTGTTATTAGATCAGTTGACGAAATTTTTGGTAAATAAATTTATTCTTAATGATTCTTGTGTAAGAGTTATTTCGTCTCTCTGTTTGCTTAATATTGTGAATGTTCGTAATAGTGGGATGACTTTCGGTTTACTTCGAGGTGGAAATTGTTGGTTTGTCTTTTTTTCAATTTTATTTTTGAGTCCTACAATAATTTGGATTTATAAAAAATGGGATAAATTTCATGGAATTCAAAGATATGCTTTTTGCCTTATTGTTGCTGGAGGTTTAAGTAATTTCGTAGATAGACTGATGTACAATGCAGTCATTGATTTTTTGGATTTTGGTATTAATTCTCTGAGGTGGCCTTCGTTTAACTTGGCCGATTCTTGTATCTGTGTAGCTGTAATTCTAATTTTGTTTGATATTACATCATCGCATAAAAAAAATGTTTAGAGTTGAGACATTTTAAAGAGTGTGAAATATGTATCCAATTCTTCTCAATTTTGGGTTTATTACTATTTATTCTTATGGTTTATTTGTTGCAGTAGCTCTTATTGCGGCAACTTATTATAGCTCATATTCAATAAAAACATCAAAAAAAAAGTTAATTTCCCAAGATGAACTACATTTTTTGATTATATATGTTTTTATTTTAGCTTTGGCAGGAGGAAGACTTTTTTATGTTTTTACAGATATGGGGGAGTTTGTTTTAGAACCTCTTAATATTTTTAAATTGTGGCATGGTGGGTTTGTTTATTATGGAGGATTTATTAGTGCATTAATTTTTCTTTTTGTGCACACAAGAAAAAAAAAAATGTTGTTCCTTAAACTGTGTGATTTTTTTGCTCCAGTTTTAGCTCTGGCTCACGCTATAGGTAGAATTGGTTGCTTTTTTGCTGGATGCTGTTACGGTAAACATAGCAGTCTTCCTTGGTCTGTAGTATTTATGGATAAAAATTCTTTGGCTATAAGAGGAGAACATTTACATCCGACACAGCTTTACGAAGCTTTAGCAAATTTTTTACTATTTATATTTTTACATTTTTATTCCAAGAAAGAAAACAGAGCAGGAATGATTTTTGGAAGTTACCTTATGATTTATACTGTTTTGAGATTTATTATTGAATTTTTTCGTAACGATTATAGAGGGGGCATTTTTTTTTATTTTTCCATTTCGCAAGTAATATCTATTTTTTTATTTATAACTGGAGTTTATGTAGTATGCAAGAAAAAATAATATATAAAAAAATTGAAAATGTAAGAGTGGATTCTTATTTAGCTTCAAAATATAAGAAGTATTCGCGTTCTTATATTCAAAAGCTTATAAGTAGGCAAAGAGTTTTAGTGAATGATAGAGTTGTTAATTCAAATCGAAAATTAAAATACGATGATGTTGTAAAAATTGAATTTGGAAAAGAGAAAGAACTCCAAATTGACTCTAGTAAAATAGAATTAGACATAGTATATGAAGATGTTGATATTATTGTTGTAAATAAACGATCTGGTATTGTAGTTCACCCTTCGTGTGGTCATTTGTCGGGAACTTTATTTGATGCCCTAGTTGAACGTTCCGGAGGGAAATACACCCCATACTTAGTTCATAGATTAGATAAATGCACTTCAGGAATCATTATTTTTGCAAAGAATGAGGAGTCTAAACTAAGTATTTCATGGCAATTCCGAAAAAGAGTTGTAAAAAAAATTTATTACGCTATAGTTAAAGGTACTATTGTTGAAAATTATGGAATAATAAAAGCTCCTATTGGAAGATCTCCACAGAATAGAAAACTTATGTCTGTAAATTTTTTCGCAAAAAAAATAGCTGTTACTAAGTTTAAAGTTATTGGTAGGGGAGATGATTACACTCTAATAGAAGTAAGGATTTTTACTGGTAGAACTCATCAAATAAGAGTTCATATGAACTATATAAATCGGCCTATTATAGGTGATAGGCAGTATGGTGGATATGAAAAAATTGAAGGGAAAATTTACAATAGACCGTTACTTCATGCTCATAGTATAACCTTTATACATCCAAAAACTTATAAGACAATTGGATTCACTGTAGAACTTCCAAGTGACATGAAAGAGATTTTTAAAAAATATTCTGAAAAATTTTATTTTTTAATATGCTTTGTTCCGAGTTGTTTCTTTTCAATAGCTTTATAGA
>JAITOH010000013.1 GCA_031290055.1 Endomicrobium sp.
TTATAAACATTGGACGGCAAGGCGAGATAAAAGAAGTTTCTCCAGGGTTTGCGAGAAATTACCTAATTCCTCAAAGTCTTGCAATGGAAGCCACTGTTCAGAATCTTAGGGTATGGGAAAAAGGAAAATCAAGATTTGAAAAGTTAAGAGAAGAGGAAATTGGTGTTGCAAGAAAAAATGCTTCTAAGATGGAAGTTACAGAATTTTTTGCGAAGGTTAAAATAGGTAGAAATGGTAAAATTTTTGGTTCAATAACTACTGCGAATCTAGTCAAGATTTTCAATGATAGCGGTTTTAAAGTGAGTAAACATGATATTCTTCTTTCTTATGATATAAAAGAACTTGGAAGTTATAAAATAACTGTAAGATTTCATCCTGAAGTTGTAAGAGAAATAAAACTATCGGTCATAAGTGATTAAATTGGCCAAAGATATTTAGTTATTGTGCGGTTTACTGGGTTTATAATTCTAAAAGCATTTTGTGTGTGACTAATATTTTGAGCATGTTGTTAGAGATGTGCTTGGAGATAAAGATGTGTGGTATGCCTACTTTTGCAGGAGTAATTGAAAAAATTCCACCTCAAGCCACAGATGTGGAAATGGCTGTTTTAGGAGCAATGCTCATAGAAAAAGAAGCTATTTTGAAGGTTGTAGATATAATAAATGACAGCGATTTTTACAAGGAAACTCATAGGCAAATTTTTTTGGGAATTTTTGACCTTTATGTTGAAAATCAACCGGTTGATTTATTTACTGTTTCAGAATCTCTCAAAAGGAGCCGTATGTTTGACAAAGTCGGAGGAACGCCTTATCTTACGTCTTTGATTAATTCTGTGCAAACTGCTGCAAATGTGGAACATTATGCCTTGATTGTACGTAATAAGTCAATGTCAAGACGACTTATAAATGCAGGTTCTAAAATGGTAAGCGATGCTTTTAATGAACAAGATTCCCCTGAAGAAATATTAGACAAATCACAGGCAGTTTTATTTAGTATTTCTCAACTAAAAAGAGGTGTGGGTTTTACGAGTGTTGCTAAACTTGTAATGCCTGTGCTTCAAAAACTTGAAAAATTACATTCTAGTACAAAAGAAATTTCGGGGCTTTCAACTGGATTTAAAGATTTAGATGCAAAGACAGCAGGTTTTCACCCTTCAGAACTTATAATTTTAGCGGCTCGTCCATCTATGGGTAAAACGGCGCTTGCTTTAAATATTGCGGAACATGTAGCTATCATAGAAAAAAAACCTGTAGCTATTTTTTCGCTTGAAATGAAACAAGAAGTATTAATGTCTAGATTTCTTGCTTCTTTGGCAAGAGTGAATGCTTATAAATTAAGAAATGGACAGTACAACAGTAAGGATTGGCCCAGACTTACCAGTGCAGCTGGCAAGATTGCTGAAGCTCCGATTTTTATTGATGATGATTCCAATATAAGTGTTATAGATATTAGAACAAGAGTAAGAAAACTTGCGACAGAACTCCAAACAAAAGGGAATCCTCTTGCTTTGGTAATAATAGATTACATACAGTTTATACATGGCACAGATAAGAAATTTGAGTCTCGTCAACAGGAAGTTTCAAATATTTCCAGGTCTCTTAAGGCTTTAGCAAAAGATTTAGATCTGCCAGTTGTTGTCTTATCGCAACTTTCTAGGAGAACAGAAGACAGAGGAAGAAAAGATAATAAGCCGCAACTTTCTGATTTAAGAGACTCTGGGGCGATTGAGCAAGATGCCGATATAGTTGCAATGCTCTACAGGGAGGGATATTACAACAGAGAAGATCTTGATTTACAAAAAAAAGCAACGCTTATAATCGCTAAACAGCGAAATGGGCCAATTGGTGATATAAATTTGATTTTTGAAGGTGAGTATACAAAATTTTCCGATGAGTCCAAATTGCAGGCTAATTATTAATGACAAAAATAAAATCTCCAATTTTTTTTAGACAGAACTGGATTGAGATTGATAAGAGTGATCTTCACTTCAATTTTAAAAAGATAAAAGAATATATCGCAAAAGACATTAAAATCATGTTGGTTATAAAATCAAATGCTTATGGACATGGTAAGGTTGAAATTGCAAAAGAAATTCAAAAGGATGGTATTTCCCAAGTAGCTGTTGATTCTCTTGAAGAAGGAATACAATTAAGACAAGCTGGCATAAAAGGTAATATTCTGATTTTAGGTAATATTTTCCCTTTTGAAAATTTTCAAGTTGCAATGGCCCATTCTTTAACTCCTACAATTTGTTCGATATCGCAACTTTTAGCTTTAGAAAACTTAGCAGTGAGATTAAATAAAAAAATTAATTTTCATTTAAGTGTAGATACCGGTATGGGAAGAATAGGTTCTACCTCTGAGGTTGCATATTCGATACTGCAAAAAGCTTCTCAAGTTTCAGAGTTAAGCATGGTAGGAATGTATACACATTTTGCTGTGGCAGATACTGATCTTATTTTTACGCAATTTCAACTTGATAATTTTACAAAAATTGTTGAGTTTGCTCGTTTAAATCTTGGATTAAGTTTTGTTGCACATGTTGCAAACTCAGCAGCATTATTTAAAAGCAAACATACACATTTAGATATGGTGCGATTTGGACTAGCTCTTTATGGGCTTATGCCTTTTAAAACTTCTGAAAGATTTTTAAAACTTAAGCCAGTTCTTTCATGGAAGGCAAGAATAACATTTTTAAAAAGAGTTCCATCAGGTTTTTCTATAAGTTATGGAAGGACTTTTGTTACAAATAAGGCTTCAATTATTGCAACTGTTCCCGTTGGATATGGAGATGGCTATAACAGGTTGTTGTCTAATAAAGGCAATGTTTTAGTACACGGAAAACGTTGCCCCATTGTAGGAAGAATCACAATGGGAATGACGATGGTAGATGTAACAGATGTAAAGAATGTAGCACTTGGTGACGAAGTAGTTTTAATAGGTTCACAAGGCAAGGAGCAAATAAAAACTGATGAACTTGCAAAAATACAAAACACTATAAATTATGAAGTTACATGTGCTATATCTGAACATGTACCGAGAATTGTTGTTTAGTAACTTTAATATGTTTAAAAGAAATATAATACAACTCATAAAATTGATGTCATTAAAAAAAGAAAATAATAAGACACACTCTAGAAAAATTGTGTTGCTTTTAGAAAGTTTGGGCCAAGCTACTGAAATGACGATCGAAGTAGCTATCTGTGTATTTAAAGGGCATGTTAGTATAAAAAACACTGTTTCACAAATGGTTGAAGTAGGATGGCGTTCTACACCTATAGTAATGTTTACCTCTTTTTTTGTTGGAATGGTGTTGGCACTTCAAATAGGCTCTGCAACGATAAATGTTTTTAATGAATCAATTTATCTTGGTACAGTGACAGGATTTTCTTTACTTATGGAATTAGGGCCTGTTCTTACAGCCATAATTGTAACAGGTAGGGTTGGTGCTGCTATTACAGCAGAACTCGCTACTATGAAAGTTACAGAGCAACTTGATGCTTTATGTACGCTTGGAACAAGTCCAATAAAGTTTCTTGCTGTCTCAAGATTTTTGGCTTGTTTTTTTATGCTTCCCATGCTCACAGCTATTTCAAACATAGTTGGAATATATGGCGGTATGTTAATTAGCACGAATTTATGGGAAATTTCTTCAAGCAGATATTGGTCCGAAGTGCTTGATTTTATGACAATACGTACTTTTCTTCATGGGTTTATAAAGTCATTTTTTTTTGCGTTTATTATTGTAGTAGTTTCATGTCATAAAGGGTTTAGGTCAAATGGGGGTGCAGAAGGTGTGGGCAGGGCAACTACAAGTTCTGTCATGTCTTCAATAGTTCTTATTTTGATTTCTGATTACTTTTTAACTTTACTATTAATAGCATTGAGAATAAAATAACACAAAGTGGTTTAAAGTGTGTTATGGAGAATTATAGTTTTTTGCACTAATATTTATATGCCTGTTTTAGAAAGTAATGGCTATGAAAAAATTATAACCTAAGTGTAATGAAGTGGTTAGGTCAAAATGATAAAAGTGAAAAATGTTCATAAACGATTTAATATTAACAATGTACTTTGTGGAGTAGATTTTTATGTTAGTAAGGGTGAAACATTTATTATTATAGGTTCTTCTGGAGCTGGAAAAAG
>JAITOH010000082.1 GCA_031290055.1 Endomicrobium sp.
GTATATCTACCCAAAGTTTCAACAAGCCCCTTTTCATATTGTCTTATTATTTTTATAGAATTAGCTATAAAAACAACTGCAAAAATTACAACTACCAAAACAAATATATCCATTATGTAACCTCTCCTTAGATTTGTTTCATTTAACCTTGAAAACAACAAGGGTTGTTCCACTTATACTCTTTATTTTTACTATATCTCCTACTTCAATCTCAACATCAGATTCAGCCCTCCATGTCTCACTTAAAACTTTTACAAAACCTGCTTTTAAAGGTGTTATTTTTTCACTAACCGTAGCTTCAATTCCAATAATGGAGTCTACGTTTGAAGCTACAATTTTAAATTTATTCATAATTTTTTTTAATGTTGGTTTTATAAAGTACAAAGATACAACTGAAATACCTATAAAAATGGCAAATTGCATTTTATCTGAAAAATTTAAACAAGCAACAATCGCTGAAAATATAGAACCAACGGAAAAGCAAACAAAGAAAAAAGTAGATGGCACCATCATTTCAAAAATTACAAGAACAATTGCAACCATAAGCCAAATAATGCATGTCATATTATTCTCCATCGTTTTATTGGCCAGTATAGAAATAACGCCTTGCCTTTTATATGTTTGTCAGACAAAGGACCCCAAAAACGCGAATCAAAAGAAAAATCTCTATTATCTCCCATCATCATACAATAACCCTTAGGAACAACAACAGGCCCAAAATTATCCCTTATAAAAATCATAGGAATTGAAATAAATTTACCTGACTTCCAAGCTTCTTGATATTTTATCTGGCTAACAAATAAATTAAATTTTTGAAAAATTGATACATCATTAAAAATTGCATAAGAATCATTAGTATAAATACCATTTACAAAAAGTTTTTTGTTTTCAATCTTAACTACATCACCAGCAATAGCTATACACCTTTTCACATAGTCTTTTTTTATGCCCAACTCTCTTTCAGAAAGCGTCAAAGCTTCGTGTGGACATTGAAAAACAACTATATCTCCACGGTTTACATTTTTAAAAGCCAAATAGCGTTTCCCATTTTTGCTAAAAGGAATACGAAATCCATAAATAAATTTATTTACAAAAATATGGTCCCCCTCAATAAAAGTATCACGCATACTGCCAGATGGGATTTTAAAGGCTTGAACAAAAAAGAACATAATACAAGATGCTATAATTAGAGAGGTCCACAATGTATCAAGCCAAGAATAAATAATTTTAAAAAAAAAATTAGAATTTAGAGTTTTAAAGTACTTTTTTGCACAAAGCATAAACATAGCTAACACAAAAATAACACACCCAATAAGAAAAAGTCTTAATTCCACCCATACACCTCTCTACATATTATTCACACAAAAACTTCTTTTAACTAAACCCACTCAGATTTCAAAAATAACAAAACGCATAGATCCAATTAGCTTATCCAAACCCTAATTGTATAAGAGCATACAAATTTATCTAATAAGAACTAGTACAAACATAAAAAATAAAACTGCCATTAAAATCAATTGAGTCACTCGTACATTTTCAACACAGCAACAAAAGCCTCAAATGGTATTTCTACATTACCAAATTGTTTCATTTTACGCTTCCCATCTTTTTGTTTTTCAAGAAGCTTACGTTTTCTCGTTATATCTCCTCCATAACATTTTGCTAGAACATCTTTTCGTATTGCTGATATGGTTTCTCTTGAAATTATTTTATTATTCGCTCTTACTTGTATAAAAATTTCAAACATATGTCTTGCTATAATAGTTTTTAATTTCTCAGTAAGATAATGCGCAATAGTCTGAGCTCTATCTTTATAAACTATAACACTAAAAGCATCTATAACTTCTGCATTTATCATAACTTCAAGTTTAACTAAATCTCCAAGTTGCGAATCAATATGTTGATAATCAAAAGAAGCGTAACCTTTTGAAACCGATTTTAAGGCATCAAAAAATCCAATAATAATTTCCGAAAGAGGCATGTTGTACCTTAATATTAAAACTTTGTCATTCATATATTTCACAAATTTCTGTTTCCCTCTTCTTTTTTGACACAATTCAAACACTGGACCTAAATAATTTACAGGACAAATTATGGTAACCCCAGCGTAAGGTTCCCATACCTCATCTATTCCTGTATTATTGGGGAATTTTACAGGATTATCTATTTTAATAAAATCCCCTTTATACTTTATTCTGTATACAACATTGGGCATTGTAATCAAAAGAGTTAACCCAAACTCTCTTTCAAGTCTTTCTTTAATTATTTCTAAGTGTAAAGATCCTAAAAAACCACATCTGAATCCAAAACCTAGAGCTACGGAAGTCTCAGGGAAATAAAACAGCGAAGAATCAGAAAGTTTTAGTCTCCCCAAAGCTACCTTTAAATCATCATATTTCGATGTGCTGCTAGGATAAATTCCAGCAAAAATAAAAGGATTAACTTGTTTATATCCTTCGTGCAAATATTTCGTTGGATTAATGCTTTCTGTAATTGTATCACCTATTTTTACATCATTTATGCATTTTACACCAGTAACTACATATCCAACCTCACCTGAAAAAAGTTCATCCGATTTAATCATTTTTAATTTCATATACCCAACTTCAAGAACTTCATGTTCTACATTGGACATTAGAAATTTTATTTTCATACCTTTTTGAATTTTTCCATAAAAAACTCTTATCATTACTATAACACCACGATAAGAATCATAAAACGAGTCAAAAATTAAAGCAGCTAAGGGTTTATCTTTTACAATTTTTGCAGGAGGAATGTTTGTAATTAAAGAATCAACTATTTTTTCTATGCCTATACCTTCTTTCGCACTTGCAAGTATCGGTTCTACATTAACTTCAAGAGTCTCGCTCATCTGTTTATAAGTATTGTCAATGTCAGCCGTAGGAAGATCTATTTTATTTATTATTGAAATTATTTTTAGGTGTGCATTTTTCGCAAGTATAGTATTTGCAAGAGTTTGAGCTTCTACACCCTGAGTAGCATCTACCACCAAGACTGCACCTTCGCAGGCAGCAAGTGCTCTCGAAACTTCATATGTAAAATCTACATGACCAGGTGTGTCAATTAAATTAAATACATATTTTTTACCTAACTTGTCTGTATAATCCATTCTTACAGCTTTGGCTTTTATAGTTATACCTTTTTCTCTTTCTAGTTCCATATCATCAAGAATCTGATTTTTCATATTTTTGTAAGGAACAGTTTTAGTATGTTCAAGAAGCCTATCGGCTAATGTACTTTTACCATGGTCTACATGGGCTATAATACAAAAATTTCTTATGTTGGACATTGTTTTTTAACTCCACTCCCTCCACATACTAAATGGCTATAAATATTCTCCATAGTAAAAACGAAATACAAGCTCTATCTTTTAGTAAAATAGGATTTCATTTCTATTTTCTTGTTTTCACTGTTGTACCTGAATTGTGGCCATAATTTTCATGATTTCGTCTCTGTCACTAGATTTTAATATCTCTTCTGTAGCTGTCTTGACATTTGAAAAAGAAGTAGATCTTACAACTTTTTTAATTTTTGGAACTTGAGTTGCCGACACACTAAATTCATCAAGACCAAATCCTAGAAGAATAGGTGTATAATACGGATCTCCTGCCATTTCACCGCACATGCTCACAGTTATACCAACATTATGACTTTCGTCTATAATTTTTTTAATGTATCTCAAAATTGCAGGATGTAAGGGGTCATATAAATCCGCAACATTTTCATTTACTCTATCAACCGCAAGAGAATATTGAATTAAATCATTAGTTCCTATTGAAACAAAATCAACTTCTTTGACAATACTATCAATTATCATAGCGGCAGACGGAACCTCTATCATTGTGCCTATTTCCATATCTTCATCGAATTCTATGTGCTCCATTCTTAATTCTTGTTTTACTTTTTCAAGAATTCTTCCAGCCTCATGAAGTTCTCCAAGTCCAGATATCATAGGATACATAAGTTTTGTTTTACCATACACCGAAGCTCTAAGCACTCCTCGTAATTGATCAACAAAAATTTTAGGATATTTAAGGCAGAGCCTTATTGCCCTCAACCCTAGAAAAGGATTTTCCTCACGTTCAATATTTAAAAATCCAATACTTGCCAATTTGTCTCCACCTAAATCTACAGTCCTTATAACAGTTGGATATGGAAACATTTTTTTTACAACTTGTGAATATTTTTCAAAGTGATCTTCTTCAGATGGCATAATGTTGTGATTAACATACATATACTCAGTTCTATAAAGACCTATGCCAGTTGCACCATTTTGTAATACGGATTGTACTTCATCAGAATTATCAATATTTGCATAAATTAAAACTTCATGATTGTCAATTGTCTTCGC
>JAITOH010000084.1 GCA_031290055.1 Endomicrobium sp.
ATTTATATCAGGAATTAAAATTTTTTTCTCTGGACTAAGTATAGAAGCAGTTTCAGCCATAAAACGCACCCCACAAAAAACAACTATGCTAGCTTTAGATTGCATAGCTTTTTTGCTCAAATCTAAAGAATCACCAACGAAATCAGCTATGCTGTGAATTTCTGGTAACTGATACATGTGGGCTAAAATTATAATATTTTTTTCCCTTTTTAACTTGTTTAATTTTTTAATTATTTCGTTCATTATTTTTTTTCTTTTCAAAAAAATTATTAACATTGTAATGCTTTGTGGCTTCAAAATATTACAAAACCAATAGTTAAAATGCCAACACCATCCCACACATCTAACAGTAAAGAAAATAATTCAATATATGAATCAATTTAGCAACCTTAAACGCGCGTGAGATCTAGTAAGGGTTGTATAAAGTATATGAGATTGATTTTTTAGTTTTAACAAAATTTTAACTCTCTTCCTATATTAACATATATCTACATGTTTAACTCTAAAACAATAAATTATTTTCCAGGAATAATAGCAACAACTCTTTTTAATTCTAACATATTATTTTGAAAATTTTTACTGCTAATGTTTTTAATAAATTCACTCTAAGATTATTAGAATTTGTTAATTTTTTACGTATATACTTTTTAGCAAAGAATTATTAAATAAAATTATGGATTTTTGTTTTATTTATAAGCTAGAAATAGTCTGACTATACCTTATAATAACATTATAAAATTAAAATACATGTAGTTTATTCTAATAGTTTTATTTTGTGGGATTAAGGAATTTGTTTTTTACTTAGTTAATAAAAACTGTTTTTTGGGCTGATTCTGTAAAAATCTATATGTACTTTAGTGATATTATTCTTTATAATCAAGATTTACTTGTTTAAGATGATTTATTATAATTTTACCTAATGTGAATGTGATAAGATTTTTTTTTGGTTCAATGTTTGTTATGTTTTTAATGTCTTGTTCAGTTTTAGACTATCCAATTCGTATACTTGGGATTTCTATTAACAAGTTTAAAACCGAACAAGTAGAAAAAGCTAGTAAAATTTTTGAAATGTCGAAAAAAGATTGCTTTAGAAAAAGTCTCATTGTGATAAAAGACCTTGAAGCAAAAGTTGCTCATAAAAATTTTGGAAAAGGATATATAGTAGCTTTTAGTTTTACAAAAAGTTTTAGCTATTGTTTAGCATCAACCGAAGTAGTTATTTTTATAAGCAACTTTGGGGGAAATAGTATAAAAGTTGAAATAATTTCTGGCAATAGCTTACTAGCTAAAGAGCTATCTATTAGATTTTTTGAAATGCTAAGATCTTAAAAAGCACATTATTTTGTTATCTTAAAAGAGAAACAATTTCTTAGTTTGATTTTTTAAAATTTTAAACCAGGTGAGTTGTTTATACGTAAAGTTTTAATTGAGAAAATAAAAAATGTGAACTTGTATAGTGAGTAGTTCTGTTCTTATCTCGAGGAAAATATTCAACAGCTAAAAAGTTATTTTAAGCACTAGATTTATGCATGTATTGTCACGTGAATTTTTGTAAAATTTTATCCAAATAAAGTTTTTTATTTTTGGCTTTTTTGCTACACACTAAAAATTATCTTTGTGCTTGGAATTAGAAGCAGTATATTTGACGATAAGACAATAGTATAGACAAAAGATACATAAAGAAGAATCTTGACTTAAAAATTTAACTTTATATTTTTTCAAGACTTAAAATGAAAAAAATTAAAATTAGGTACGTTACTTTTGGGATTATTTTGTTAATTTTAGTTTTTAACAAAGGAAATAAAACTTTTTTAAGACGTTTTTTTGAACAAAAGAGATTAAAAGAAAGTATAAAAAGTGCTCAGTATCAGAATGCTCTGTTAAAAAAAAGAATATATTACCTTGAGAATGACCCATATTATTTGGAGAGGATGGTACGTAACGAACTAAATGTCATAGCTCCTGGTGAAGTAGAATATAGATTTTTAAATAAAAACACATATGGTGTCAATTATAAATTGAAAAATTTAAAATAATGGTAATAACATGTTTCACAACTATCTTTCAGTGCCATTGTTTGTTATACTGTTAATGGATATTTTGTTAAACACTGAAAAATTATGCGATGATAGGTTTGAGTTTATTTAAATTTTTAAAAATTTTAAACTTTAACTTTTATAATTATATTCATCAAACGTATATAATCAACAAAAACAGATCAATAGGTTAAGCAAAATTTAATATTTTAAGATTTTTCTAAAGCCGAATTATAAAACAAGTCAATATGAGTTTCAGAAATCTAAATTTACTTAGAAAGTATTAAAGAAAGTGTCTTAACCAAAAGGTTTTATAGTGTTTTTGTGTTAAGATGAGATGCTTCTTGTGGCGAATAAAAACTCAAAAGGCATTTAAATTATTTTTCCACTTTTGTGACAGCATTTCTATCAAGATGGTTTATTTTTTCCTTAGGCGTATAGATGTTGGCGTGATTTCAACGAGTTCATCTGGTGCTATGTATTCGATTGCCTGTTCAAGATTTATAACTTTATGTGGTTTAAGTGTTATTGTGTCGTCTGCACTTTTACTTCTCATATTGCTTAGTTTTTTTAATTTACAAGGGTTTACAACCAAATCTTTTCCCCTAGAGTTTTGTCCTATTATCATTCCTGGATAAACTTCAATGCCTGGTTTTACAAATAGTTCTCCTCCGATTTGTAGGTTGTCTAATGCATAAGCTGTAGTTTTTCCATATTCTTTTGCTATTAAAACTCCATTTTTTCGTAAGTTTAAAATACTTACTTTTGGCATATAATCATAAAAACTATGATTCATAGTTCCGTGACCATGAGTACTTGTTAAAAAATCGTTTTTAAACCCTATCAATGCTCTTGTTGGAATTATGTATTCTAATCGCAACAAGTTTTCACCTTCAATTACCATATTTTCAAGTTTTGCTGACCTTTTGCCAATAAGTTCAAAAATAGCTCCTTGATATTGATTTTCTATATTTATAATAAGAAGTTCCATAGGTTCTAAAATTTTTCCATCTTTTTCTTTATAAATAGTTTCTGGAGACGACACCGCAAGCTCAAAACCTTCACGACGCATGGTTTCAATCAAAACAATTAGGTGAAGTTCGCCTCTTCCTGAGACCTTAAATATTCCTTTTTCATTTACTGATTTAATTTTTAGCCCAATGTTTGTTTGAACTTCTTTTTCAAGACGTTCTTTTATATGTTTACTTGTTAGGAATTTACCTTCGCGTCCGGAAAAAGGGGAATCATTTACTAGAAAATTCATCGAAACTATAGGTTCATCTATTGAAAGTTGAGGTAGAGGCATAATATTGTTGTTATCGCATATTGTATCGCCAACTTTTACACCGTTAAGACCAAATATTGAAACTATATTTCCAGCTTCGGCTTCTTCAACTTCTTGCACTCCAAGTCCGTAAAATTTATCTATCCGTGTCACTTTTGAGCTCATTGGATTAATAGTACTCCTATTGTTTACTATGGACACATGCTGTCCTTTTTTTATAATTCCGTTTGAGATTCTACCTATTCCAACATCTCCTAGAAAATTATTGTGATCAAGCATTGTTATTTGCATTTGGAGTGGTTTTTTAATGTCTGCAGATGGTGGTGGAATGTGAGATATAATTGTTTTTAAAAAAGGGTCCATATCATTACCTTTTTTACCCATAGTTATACTTGCCCAACATTCCCTTCCAGATGTATAAAGAATTGGGAAATCAAGTTGTTCATCAGTTGCTCCAAGCTTAATAAACAAATCAAAGATGTCATCAATTAATGTGTTTGAAATTACGTTAATCCTGTCCATTTTGCTCACTGTAACAATGGGCTTTAGTCCAAGATCAAGTGCTTTTTTTAAAACAAAGCGTGTTTGTGACATTGGGCCCTCAACTGCATCAACCATGAGTATTACACCGTCAACCATTTTTAATACCCTTTCAACTTCACCACTGAAATCTGTATGACCAGGAGTGTCTACTATATTTATTATATTTTCTTTATAATTCACGGAAATACATTTTGCAAATATAGTTATACCTCTTTCTCTTTCAAGTGGGTTTGAATCTAAAACCATGTCTTGCACTTCATTGTTTTTAACATTGAATTGTCCTGAAAATTTCAATAAAGAGTCTACAATAGTGGTTTTGCCATGATCAACATGTGCTATAATTGCAACATTTCTTATGTTATTTTTTTTCATATTGTCCCTCAATAATTTCTTTCTATGCATGATACCACATATAGTAGTGAGATGTCATCATTACTTGGAATTTTTAAAGTTAGAAAAACTTTAAGGTTTTCCATTATACAGTTGTCATTTTATAACATAAGAAATGTTGCAATGAAAATTTTGACCAAGATCAAGATATAGTTGATATCGAAATGTGAATTATTATTTGTAAAACATTTATTTTTAATTGACACTAATTTTATCTTTATGTACAATAAATGCGGGTTATTGCTCTAGAAGATTAAGGGGTCGTTGTATGGTAGTACTGACAGGTGGTGCAGGTTTTATTGGTAGTTGTTTTTTATGGAAATTAAATCAGGAAGGCATAAAAGATATTTTAGTTGTTGATCATCTTGATAGAAGTGAAAAGTGGAAAAATCTTCTTGGAAAAAAATTCTACGATTATGTTCAAAAAGATGATTTTTTAAATTCTGTAATGAGCAGACAAATTCAAAACCCTCAGGCTATTATACACTTTGGAGCCTGCAGTTCAACAAGTTTTTGTGATGCTGACTATTATGTAAGAAATAATTACGAATATTCTAAGATTCTTGCTTTGTGGGCATTTGAACTTGGAATCCCGTTTATTTATGCCTCGTCAGCTGCAACATATGGTAACTGTAAATATACTTATGCTAATATAATTGGGATTGAAGATTTGTTGCCGTTAAACGTATATGGTTTTTCAAAACATATGTTTGACCTATGGCTTTTTAACAACAATTATCTTGAGAAGGTAATTGGCATAAAGTTTTTTAACGTTTTTGGTCCAAATGAATACCATAAAGGTAATATGTGTAGCGTAATTTGCAAGAGTTATTCTGATGTTGTGAATAAGGGATTAATAAAACTGTTTAAGTCTTACGACAGAAATTATGCAGATGGTGAACAACGCAGGGATTTCATATATATAAAAGACGTTATTGATGTAATATATTTTTTGTTTAAAAACCCATCAAATACAGGAATATTTGATCTTGGCACTGGGAAATCAAGGACATGGTATGATGTAGCAAAATCTATGTTTGCTGCTACAGCTAAAAGTGTAAATGTAGAATATGTTGAAATGACTGATAATTTGAAGTCAAATTATCAGTATTTTACGCAGGCAAAAATTGATAATCTTAGAAAAATAGGTTATGACAATTCTTTTATGGAGTTAGAAGATTCAGTTAAAGACTACTGTTTTTACTTAAAAAACAAATCTTACTTATAGGGTTTTTATGTTGAGTTAATTAGAAAATAAAGAATTTGAAAAAGGTCTACTTGTGTATTTTGAATGAAATTGAATCTCTTGAAACTAATCCCTCTGTTTAAAAAGCAGACTATTTTGGTTGTTGGTGATACAATGATTGACAAGTTTGTATGGGGAAAGGTAAGTAGAATTTCGCCGGAAGCCCCTGTTCCTGTTTTGGAAGTTACAATGGAAACTGAAGTTCCAGGTGGGGCAGCAAACGTTGCAAGTAATGTAACTGCATTAGGTGCTAGGGTTTTTATTGTAACTGTAATTGGGGAAGATATAGCAGGAAAATCTTTAATTAGTATGTTTTCAAAAAGAAAAATTAATTCAAATTATTTGATTTTAGATTCATCTAGACCGACTATTGTAAAAACTAGGATTATCGCTGCAAGCCAACAAATTTTAAGAGTAGATAAAGAAGTAAAGGGGGTTTTTGGGCGTTTTATTGAGTTGAAAATCATAGCTAATATAGAAGAGCTTATACCTAAAGTGAACGCTGTAATAATTTCTGATTACGGAAAAGGTATTTTGAGTTCTAAAGTCCTCAAAAAGACTATTTCACTTGCAAAAAACTATAGAGTTCCTATTACTGTAGATCCTAAAATCGATCACTTCAAAAAATATAAAAGAGTTACCCTTATAACTCCAAATGAAAAAGAAGCAATTGATGGGATGTCTGCAAGAAATGTAAAGACAGATGAAGATGCAATAGTTCTTGGCAAAAAAATTCTTAGAACTTTGTGTTCTGATTCTGTGCTTATTACACGTGGTGAAAAAGGAATGGTTCTTTTTCAATCTAATAACAAAGTTGTAAATATTCCAACAAGAGCCAAAGAAGTTTATGATGTTACGGGTGCAGGGGATACTGTTATCTCTGCGATGACTTTGGCATTAGCTGCAAAAGCTGATTTTATAAGCGCTGCAGAGATTGCAAATTTTGCAGCGGGTATAGTTGTTGGTAAACTGGGAACTGCGACTATAAATCTTCAAGAACTAAAAAAAACGATAACGGATTTTTATACTGTTAACAAACTACCCCATGAAAAAACAAATTAAAAAGATGAAAACAGCTGTAATTATACCTTCAAGATATGCTTCAAGCAGACTTCCAGGAAAACCCCTTGTGTTAATAAAGGGTAAGCCTCTTTTGCAATACACTGTAGAAAGGGTTATGAGTTGCAAAAGGGTTGACTTTATAGCTGTTGCAACTGATGACAGACGTGTCTGTAATATAGTAAAAAGTTTGGGGTTTAATGTTTTTATGACTCCGGTAAATTGTAGGAGTGGTACAGATAGAGTTGCTTTTTTAGCTTTAAATTTTTTAAGTGATTATGAAGTTTTTATTAATGTGCAGGGTGATGAACCGTTAATAGATCCTGAACTTATAGATACACTGATAGTTTTAATTAAAAATAATAAATCTTTGGAATATGTAACGGCTGCTTTCCCAATAGGAGAAGAAAGTGCTATAAAA
>JAITOH010000008.1 GCA_031290055.1 Endomicrobium sp.
GGCTTTAAGAGGTGTTCCATCACTTGCTGTTTCGGCTGCAGAAATGTATGCTACAGAGTACGAACATTCTGCAATTGCAACAAGGGAAATTGCTAAAGTAATTTTAAAAAGAAAAAAATTGTTTAAAAATGTTTGTTTGAATATAAATATTCCCCAAAATTACAAAGGTATAAAAGTTGTTCCTTTGGGACTACGCAATTATGAAGAAAGTGTCGAAGTTATTACTAATGACAAGTTAAATTTTTCTTACAAAATATCTGGGAAATATAAATCTGGCAAAAAAAGCAAAGGAACAGATGTATACATAGTTGATAAAGGATATATTTCAATCACACCTTTGCAAATAAATCAAACAGATTTTTCATTAATAAAAAAAATAAAACTGTGATGGCTCTTCAATACTAATTGAAGTAGTGTCTGTGTCATTAGTAGTAATAAGTTAAATTGGAATGTTTCTTATGGAAAAGAAATTTAAGTTAATGTCAAAATTTAAACCTTCAGGTGACCAACCATATGCTATTGACAAGTTGTATAGTAATTATTTAGACAATAATAACTTTCAAGTCCTGCTTGGTGTCACAGGTTCAGGAAAAACGTTTGTTATGGCGAATGTCATTGAAAAATTTCAAAAACCTACTCTTATAATATCACCTAATAAAATTTTGGCGGCACAAACTTATGCTGAATTCAAATCTTTTTTTCCGTATAATTCTGTGGAATACTTTATTTCTTATTATGATTACTATCAACCTGAAGCTTATATTTCATCAAGTGATACTTATATAGAAAAAGATGTGTCGATAAATGATCATATAGACAGGTTACGTTTAAAAACAATTACCTCTCTTTTAGAGAGGAAAGATGTTGTTGTAGTTGCCTCTGTTTCTTGTATATATAGTTTAGGTTCTCCAAGGGACTATCAAAATATGTGCATTGAAATAGTTGTTGGAAAAGAAAAATCTTTAAATAAACTTTTGTTAGAACTTATTGCAAGTCATTACGAGAGAAACGAAGTTGAATTTAAAAGAGGTAGCTTTAGAGCGAAAGGTGATACTGTTGAAATTTTCCCTGCTTATCTCAAAACTGCTGTAAGAATTGAATTTTATGGAGATATAGTTGAAAGTATTAAAGAATTTAATTCTTTAACTGGTGATGTCCTTAATAAAAAAAATAAAGTATATATTTATCCTGCAAAACTTTTTATTACTAGTAAAAATAGAATTAACAGAGCTTTGGAAACAATACAAATTGAGTTGAAGGATCGCCTTATGAAATTTAAATCTCAGAATAAGCTTCTTGAAGCTCAACGCTTAGAACAGAGAACGAAGTATGACATGGAAATGCTAAAAGAAACAGGATTGTGTAATGGTATAGAAAATTATTCAAGACATTTATCAGGTAATGCACCTAACACGAGACCAGCAACCCTTTTAGATTATTTTTTTCAAGAAAATGATGATTTTTTGTTAATAGTGGATGAGTCACACATTTCTATTCCGCAGATAAGAGGAATGTTTGAAGGTGATAGAAGTAGAAAACAAGCTCTTGTGGATTTTGGTTTTAGGTTACCGTCTGCACTAGATAATAGGCCTTTAAAATTTCATGAATTTGAAAAACTTATAAAAAAAGTTATGACGGTTTCGGCGACTCCTGGATCTTATGAACTTGAACGAGGGGGGAAACATATAGTGGATTTAATTATTCGACCTACTGGACTTGTAGATCCTGAAGTTACTGTTCGCCCTGCCAGTGGGCAGATAAAAGATTTGATTTTTGAAATTAAAAAAAATATTGAAAAAAAACAGAGAACATTGGTTACTACTCTCACAAAAAAAATGGCTGAAGATTTATCAATCTATTTAAAAGACAAAGGATTTAAAGTTAAATACCTTCATTCTGGAATAGATACTTTAGTAAGAATAGATATACTTAAAAATTTGCGACTAGGAAGTTTTGACGTTTTAATAGGCGTAAATCTTTTAAGGGAAGGACTAGATTTGCCAGAAGTTTCGTTGGTAATTGTTTTGAATGCTGATAAAGAAGGGTTTTTGCGCTCTGAACCCACACTTATTCAAATATGTGGGAGGGCTGCAAGGAATATTGAAGGGAGAGTAATATTTTATGCTGATAATTACACAGGTTCTATGCTGAGAGCTTTAAGAGAGATGAACCGTAGACGAGAAAAACAGATTGAATATAATAAAAAAAATAATATTAAGCCTAAATCAATAATTAAAGCGATTCATGATCTTGATGAGTTCAAAAACTTATCCAGAGAGAAGTCCATAACTCAGATTGCGATAAAAGAAAAATTTGATTATATGATTACGTCTAAAAATATAGATAGTGTAATAAAAAAAATTGAAATGCGTATGAAAGAATATGCTGGTAATCTTGATTTCGAGTCAGCGATGCTTTTAAGAGATAGAATTATAGAACTAAAAGGCATGAAATCTAGAAAATATTGATAATAGAAATAATTATGGACACATATATAAAAGTTTGAGCTTCATTGTAAAAATAAAATGCAGCAATATAGCAAAATATTGCTTGCCAATCGAAAAACTGACTATTTTTGCTATATTTACAATAAAATTTGTTGACAAATAATTGAGTTTCTGTTAGCATCTAAGCCTATGAAATATGTTGAATTTTTATTGGTGGGTGTGCCTATTTTGATGGTGCTTTCTGTAGTTTTGGGTGTAATCTGTCTCATAATTACTTTAGTTCAAATAAAGAAAACCATGAGAGAGTTTGAAGGTATGATAAAAAAAATTAATAATGTGGTGTGCATTATCAATAAATTTTACTGTGGTATTGTATCGCTAACTAAAAAATTATCCTCACCATTTATTTCAGTAGCTTCTGTTCTTTTTCATACTCTTTCAAAAATTATTAAGAACTAGAGTAGATTGTGGAGTAAGAAGATGAAAGACAACAAGAGTACTTTTAGGTGTGTTTTATGGCTTTCAAGTCAGTAAAAGAAATTTAGTTGCAAGGAAGGGTGCGAAGTAATTTTTTCGGAAAAGAGAAAAACGAGCGAAAATTTTTTAGAAAATATAGAAGAAAATTTGATATTAGTCTCGGTTGTTTAAGTGAGCTGAGGTAGCTCAGTTGGTAGAGCACAGGTCTGAAAAACCTGGTGTCGGCAGTTCGATTCTGTCCCTCAGCACTTTAGGCATAGAACAATTTAAA
>JAITOH010000048.1 GCA_031290055.1 Endomicrobium sp.
TACATAATGGATATATTTGTTTTGGTAGTTGTAATTTTTGCAGTTGTTTTTATAGCTAATTCTATAAAAATAATAAGACAATATGAAAAGGGGCTTGTTGAAACTTTGGGTAGATATACTGGCACAAAAAATTCTGGAGCAAATATTATTATTCCAGTATTTCAAAAGATGGTAAGGGTTGACATGAGAGAACGCGTTATTGATGTTCCACCTCAAAGTGTTATCACGAAAGATAACGTCTCTGTGGTGGTTGATGCTATTATTTACTTTCAAGTTACGGATCCTGTAAAAGTTGTTTATAATATTGAAAATTTTGCAATTGCCGCTTTAAAACTTGCACAGACAAACTTAAGAAATGTAATTGGTGATATGGAGTTGGATAGTACACTTACATCAAGAGAAAAAATAAATGCACAATTGAGAGTTGTTATGGATGAAGCTACTGATAAATGGGGTGTTAAAGTTACAAGAGTTGAGATACAAAAAATTGACCCCCCAAGAGATATTACAGATGCTATGTCAAAACAAATGAAAGCTGAAAGAGAAAAAAGGGCCAATATTTTAGAAGCTGAAGGATTGAGGCAAGCCGCAATTCTTAAAGCTGAAGGTGCAAAACAAGCCGTTATTCTTGATGCGCAAGCTGTACAAGAAAAACAAGTCTTAGAAGCAACCGGTGAAGCCGAAGCAATAAGAAAAGTTGCAGAAGCTGAAAAATATAGAATAGAGGTGGTTTATAACGCTATACATGATGCCAGACCAACGAGTGATCTTATTGCCATTAAGTATCTTGAAGCTCTTGCCAAAGTTGCTAATGGTCAGGCAACTAAGATTTTTCTACCTTTAGATACTGCTGGTATTACGGCTTCGATTGGGGGTATAGCAGAACTTTTTAAAGGGTGCCAAAAAAAATAAAAAATTGTTTTTAAAACTTAATGGACTTCGGATTTTTTTGTTATCTGTAGTATCGATTGGATTGTGTTTTACAAAAAAAACGATGAAGATGATTCTATAGTGAATGTGGGTACATGTGGAATAAAATAGTTGAGGATTGTGTTAGTTGTTTTGGTAATTCAAGAAAATATGGATGGTCAAAATGGAAATATACAAACAATAATAGTAAGTTAGGGCTGTATGTGAACATTCCATTCTGCGAAAAAAAATGTTTCTACTGTAATTTTTTTTCGATAAAATACGATCCTATTTTAGTAGATGATTATATTAATGCTTTAGTGAAACATGCGAGACACTTTAGAGGCAGGAAGATAGGTTCCATATATTTTGGTGGAGGCACACCTTCTGTGTTGTCTTTAAATCAAATACAAAAACTTCTGCAGTTGCTAAATAATATTTTTGATTTGACGAGTTTGTATGAATTTACTTTTGAATTAAATCCGGAATCGGTTTCAAAAGAAAAATTGCACCTTCTTAAGAGTCTTGGAGTAAATAGATTAAGTATAGGACTTCAGTCTACTGAAAGTGAATCTCTTAAATTTTTGGGTAGAGCACACAGTTTTGAAAAATTTTGTGACATCTATAATAGTGCAAGAAAAGAGGGTTTTGATAATATAAATATTGATTTAATTTATGGTCTTCCAAATCAGATAGTTGAAGGTTGGGTGGGAATTTTGGAGAAAGTTTTACTTTTTGATAGTGAGCACTTGGCTATTTATCCACTGTCAATAGAAAAAGATTCACTTTTTTATAAAAATGATGTTGTGATAGATGACGAAATTCAAAGAAATATGTATGACGAAACAGTGGAGATTTTGTCAAGTAACAACTATTTTCATTATGAAATCTCAAATTGGTCAAAAAAAAACAAAGAGTCGTTTCATAACATACATTATTGGCGAAATCTTGAGTATATAGGTCTTGGATCAGGAGCTGCAGGGTATTTGAATAGAATAAGATATAAAAATATTACCGATGTTAAAAGGTACATAAGGTTAGTAAATGGTAATAGTCAAAGAATTAAAATTGAGAGGACGTATATAAGCGAAAAACTTTATGGAATGGAAAGTATTATACTGGGTCTAAGACTTTTAAATTATGGAGTGGATATTAGTTATTTTAGTAGTCCTAGACTTAGTGGTATACTTTTAGAATGTTTAAAAAACAAGATGTTACTGTGTCAAGCAGGTAAGGTGAAACTTGCTTTAGACTATGTTTTTGTTTCAAGTCAAATCCTCTTAAAATTTATGGAATAAACATTTTATTCTATAAATTTTATTTTGCGATTTTTATATAGTGCTTTATTGAAGATTAAAATGAAAAATAATGTTGTGGAGTTTAGTTTAAAAAGTTCTATGAATTCTGACATTTAAAAGTAAAGAATAGAATTACAATGGAATATGTGAAAATTTAAAAATTTTTCTTGTATGCGTTTAGAGTTATATATGTATATATGAAAAGAAATACACATGTATATTTTGTAAACACATAACTGTAAGATAAAGTGGAAACTTATGTTTTGAGAAATTGTATTTTTAATGTTCCGCTTTGGGTATGGCTTGGTGTAGTGTTTTAAATAGTAAAGTGCAATTAATCATAAAAGTGTGTTTATTTCTAAATGAAATGATAGTAATTGTAAAAATCAAACATCACTAATTAATTGTAACAAGTATCTTAAGTGCAATGGTTTATATGATTAAAAATGTAGATAAAAGCGCAGGTATGGTGAAATATGTTAAAAGATATATTGAGTAAAATTTTTGGAACTCAAAATGAAAGAGATCTAAAAACCATAAAACCAATAATTGAAAAAGTAAACACTTTTGAATACTCTGTAAAAAAAATTACAGATATTGAATTAAGAGCGAAAACCATTAAATTCAGAGAATGTCTTTTAGAAGGGCAAACCCTAGATGATATTTTACCTGAGGCTTTTGCGTGTGTTAGAGAAGCTTCGGTAAGAACAATAGGTTTAAGACATTTTGATGTCCAAATTATGGGCGGATATGTTCTTC
>JAITOH010000051.1 GCA_031290055.1 Endomicrobium sp.
ACTTCTAAGAATTTTAGGTTTAAATTTGGAGGAACAAGAAAAGAGATAAGAATACAAATTATAAATACAGTTTTTGATTTATTAAAAAAGAATATAATTCAGTTGAAATAAAAGTATAATTGAGGTATAAAATCTTCGATAGGGGAAATAGAAACAATAACAGCAACATAAGTAAAATAGTGTACACTGAGTCCATCTTTGAAAACATTATAGAGGATAAAGGTGAAATAGTCTTTTAATGTCATCATTCTTTAAAAAATCTTTGGTGCTTTATTTCGAATCATTTGCATATTTTTCGTATTTCGTATAATATATACAATAATGTTGCTGTAGTTTATGAATTATAAAACGGCACCTTTTTATTTGTATTCGTCAATTCAAATAGGAACAGAAGTTGGGGGTACGTATGTAGCATTCGAAAAGTAACAAAACTGCTACACTATGGTATTTTTGAAGAAATAGGGATAAAAAAGTTAAATTTATCGATAAATATAGACAAGAAGATCTTTAGTAATCTGTGATATTGTTATTTGAGCTTTACGTTGGTAATACTTTGGTTCTAACAGAAATTGAGATGGCAAATATAAATAAATCGCAAAATTTACTATCTTTTATAAATTCAGCATTCAATTTAATTACTGGAGGAACAAAATATGAGTAATCCACTCTTAAAAGATAAATTTTTTCTGGCACCTTTAAAAAGCACTGAGGTTATGACACTGACCGGTACATTAAATAAAAGTATAGTTTTGTGGATTTGTCTTAGTATAAGTGGATTTTATTCATGGACGCACCCAAATATAATTGTACCTTTATTATTTCCAATACTAATTGTTGCTATTACTTCAGCTACAATTTCAATCTTTAAGCAAACAACTTCGCCGTTTTTGTCACCAATTTACGCTATGAGTGAGGGATTTTTACTTGGAACAATATCTTTGTATTTTGAAAAAATACACCATGGGATTGTATTAAATGCAACTCTTTTAACAATTTGTGCTTTGTTTTGTATGCTTGCAGCTTATAAAACTGGCATACTTAAAGCCACAAGTAGATTTAAAAAAGTTATAATATTTTCAACATTTGCCGTAGCACTTGTCTATATAATAAATTTTCTTTTGAACTTTTTTGGTTTTACAAATTTTTCATATATTAGTAACTCATCAACTCTAAGCATTGTTATAAATTTTACAATAGCCGTAATTGCATCTCTTAATCTTATTATAGATTTTGATTTGATTGAAAATGCTACTCGCATTGGCGTGCCCAAACACATGGAGTGGTATAGTGCTTTTTCTCTCATGGTAACTATTGTGTGGCTTTATTGCGAACTTTTAAGATTTATCTCAAAGTTGAGAGATTAAAAAATAGAATCGTATTTTTCATAATTACAAATGAATAACAACTCTTTACGAAAAGTGTTCAGAGTTGTTTTCTCGTCTATGTCAAATGTCTAATATAACAGTGAAGTTGAGTTTTTACACTCACAAGGAGTTTAGAAAAATACGAAAAATTCCATAGGTGATCAAACGAAACCAACTTAAGTATTTACGTTTTTCTATCGATAAAATAGTATAAGTTTTGCAAAAATAATTCCAAAAAAGAATTTATTTAGGAACATCAGATGTATAGCTTAAAAACAAAAGTAAAAAATGAAACACACAATTTTGTATGCTTATAAATATGTTCAATAGTTTTTGTACTAAAGTAAGCACTATAAACGGTAGCTCCATCATGAGAATGGTATTTTCACCCTTTAAACTATTACAGACAATGTGATGAAACAGGTATTTAGTGGTGCACAATGTGTGAGTTTTACTTGATATATGATATGTAAGTTTTTCTTATGTTTGTAATAATCGTAAAAGATGAGCTTAGTGTACCCAAAAATAGATATTGTATCGTAAGGTTTGTTTAATACTGTATAACAGATAATTAGTTATGTTTTGGAAAAATTCTAAATGAAAATAGTTTCTTGGAATATTAATGGCATAAGAGCAATATATAGAAAAGGATTCGTTAATTGGCTTGAAAACGAAAATGCGGATATTGTTTGTGTGCAAGAAACGAAAGCTAATAGAAGACAATTTCCTAGTGATGTAAGTGAACTATATGAATATAAATTATACTGTTCATCTGCAAAAAAAAAAGGTTACAGTGGTGTGGCCGTTTGGTCAAAAATTGAACCTAAATCAGTAAGTACAAGCATTAAAAATAATTTCTTTGACAGTGAAGGTAGGGTAATTTGTCTTGATTTTTATGATTTCAAACTGTTTAATGTTTACTTTCCTAATGGTTGTGCTTCAGAAGAACGTCTTAGGTATAAAATAAATTTCTATGATTATTTTATCGAATATATAAATAATTTTAAAAATAAAGCAGTTATTATATGTGGCGACTACAATACTGCACATTACCCAATAGATTTAGCAAACCCCATACAAAATGAAAAAACGTCTGGATTTTTATCTGAAGAAAGAAAAAGACTTGATAATCTCGTGTCATCAGGATTTGTTGACACGTTTAGAGTGTTTAATAAAGGACCAGGAAACTACACATGGTGGAGTTATAAAACAACTTCTAGGCCAAAAAATATAGGTTGGCGAATAGATTATTTCTTCACATCAAAGCAAGCAACTAAACATTTGAAGTCTGCAAATATTTTAGGGTCTATTTTAGGATCAGATCATTGTCCGATTTCAATAGATATTTTCTAAAAGTTGATAAAGCGTGGAACCATTTAACCTGTTATAAAATTGAAGACAATAAAGTTTTTTGCATTTTTAGCTAGTCTGATAATTTAAGCGTATAAATGGTGTAAAAACATTAAATTGCAAAAATTATAATTTTCTAATATTTTATTCTCAAAAAAACAATAGGATCTTTTTATTTATATGACGTAGAAGTTTTTAGTTGGTCAAAAAATAAAAAATACACTAACAAAGTTTTTTTAAGTGGTTGAATAAACCGTATATATAGAAAACCACACCCTTCATTTAGTTTATATTTATGATTAAGGCTTTTATTCTAACATAAATTCACGCTAAAATCACGATTGTAATAATACTTACTATAACATATGAAACTGTAAGTCGTTGGAAAAACAGTATTAAACACAAAGCTCTTTTTGTTTTATTATAATATTTTTACGCTGTCGTTTTTAGACCTATATATAAACATGCCAATTATTATAATGGCAGTATCCCTGATAACTTTAGTTATCAGGGATACTTAAAAAATTTCTTGATTCACTGTTCCAAATCGATAGTTAATAAAAACTTTTCTTCTAAGTTCTTCGGTTATAAATTTTAAAACTTTATAATATTATGATATCTTGTACAATGTATAAATTAGACATTCCTAAATAAACTTAAGAAAAATAATATTGTTTTAAGATTTTCTTGAAATAATTTCAAAAAACTACTCATTATTTATAGTTCACTCATAGAAGTATGCATCATTTATCAATTCTTTTATATGAATTTCAAATGCTGTTGTTTCAAAAAAATCCACCACACATCGAACAATACTTCTATCGTATATTTTTGTTTTTGCAAGACAAAAAGAATTTAAAAAATACTAAAGAACTTTTAATTTACGCATAATCTTAACAGGGTAAATTCCTTATGAACACAATATTCATAATACAACAGAGCTATATACTCAACGTTGTGCTATTTCACATAAGCCAACAATTATAGAAACATGAGAATCCTTCAAAGTGTTTCCTTGATTCACCCAAAACTATTAAAACTGTCATGTTATGTGATACTATATAAAATAAATGATCTTTTAGAACCTTATAGAAGAATATTATTTTTTTCACTGATTGCGTTTGCAAGAAAATAAACCCTCAGTTAAAATACTGTTAAAAACTAAACTTATTATACTCGAATTTGAAATTTTATCCAAAGAAAAACATTAATATATTCCCAATACACAAGCAAAAACGTAATAGAAAAATAATTAAATAATTATCAATAAAGTTTCCAAAAAAAAAGAAACACCATCAAAATAACAAGTAACAAATAACTTTCTAGCAGCCTACAAAACATATTCATAAGTTACAAAAAACCAAAACAAAATATTCATTTATTTTTTGCATAGCAAATATGAACCCTAAAATCTGCTAAATCTAATAGAGCTGTAAACAAAAATAATACCATTGCAGTATAAAATATCCCTAAGAAACACAGCAGTTTTAAAATTCTCTATTTTTTACAAATAAAATAGTAAATACAAATTGACACCCATGGTTCATTATAAACAAGCACAGACACATCAAAAATATTAAATCAAGAAACTCCTTTAAAACAAATATCACAATAAATATTTTAACAAGGTACTCCATCAAATAATAAGCAATTTTTAAAGTTGATTCTTTAACAGATGATATGATGTTTACTAATTTTGTTCTAAATGCAACAAAAAACAAAACCCCTACAACCTATGCAACGCCTGCATAACAAAATGAATAAGAGCTTGAAATATATAAAGCGACAATTACTTTTATTAATTATGTTTTTCTCAACTCAACAAAAAGCCTGCATAAGAAGAATAAAATTGCTTACAAGAGGTCCATTCATAAAAAGAAAAACAATACTTATTAATTATCTTGAAAAAATCGAAGCGAAAGCTCACAAAATACGGGGACGACGGGATTTGAACCCGCGTTCTCTGCCTTGACAGGGCAGTGTGTTAAACCAAGCTACACCACATCCCCAAAAATGAACAAAACAACACCTTACCTCATTGTATATATACCCCCACACACGTGTGTATTGTATAAGAATATGATAGATATTGTCAAACTTTACACATATCACAAACATTTTTTTGTTTACACTAGTTTTTATTAACAAGAAAATGATATGCGAAAGAATTTTTTAATATTCTAAATCCGCTGGATCATAACTTATTTTTCATTACAAACAAAAAATTAACAATCCAATGTAAAAACAAATTTTTACTTAAAACCTTAAAACTTATAAAGTTTTTTCTAAGTACACAGTTATTGAATTCTTATGCGATATTTTATATAATCCAGTCCAATATTATGAACATAAATAATCTTATCAGTCTGGCTTTGGAAGAAGACAACGTTTTTAACGATATTACCACAAAAGAGTTTATACCAAAAGGCAAACAAGCCAAAGCAGTGCTGTTTGCTAATGCGCGTGGTGTTCTTTGTGGCACTAAATTTTTTACAAAAGTATTTAAAACAATAAATAAATCCTGTGAAATATTGCTTAAAGTTGATGATTGTTCACTTGTTAGACAAGGAGATAAAATTTTAGAACTTGTGGGACCTGCATATGCGATTTTATCTG
>JAITOH010000063.1 GCA_031290055.1 Endomicrobium sp.
ATTTACTGATGAAGATAGGATAGAAAATTCTTTACGCCCGCAAAGTTTAGATAAATTTATAGGCCAAGATAAAATTAAAAACAATTTAAAAGTTTTTATAGAAGCATCGAAAAAAAGAAAAGAATCTTTAGATCATTGTCTGTTTTATGCTCCTTCAGGACTTGGTAAAACAACTCTTTCTCATGTAATTGCAAAAGAAATGGGTGGAAATCTTAAAATGACATCAGGACCTGCTTTAGAGAAAGTTGGAGATTTAGCAACAATCCTTACAAATCTTTCTGAAGGAGATATTTTTTTTATAGATGAAATACATAGAATGAATCATCTAGTTGAAGAATCTTTGTATCCAGTAATGGAAGACTTTGAGTTTGATATTATAATAGGCAAAGGACCATCAGCAAAAATGATCAAGCTTCCCATTCCTAATTTTACATTAGTTGGTGCCACAACAAGAGCTGGGCTCTTGTCTAATTCATTAAGAAATAGATTTGGTATTATAGAACATCTAAGTTTTTATAACGTAAAAGAACTTATACACATAGTTAATCGCTCTGCCTCAATAATGGATATTGCCATTGACAAAGATGCAAGTGAAGAAATTGCAAGGCGCTCAAGAGGAACTCCTAGAATTGTAAACAGACTTTTAAAAAGAGTAAGGGATTTTGCTGAAATAAAAAACTGTAAAATTACAAACAATATAGCAAAGGAAGCCCTCAATGCCTTAGATATTGACTCTGCTGGATTAGAT
The DNA here is from genome assembly GCA_031290055.1 of Endomicrobium sp. Taxonomy (GTDB): domain Bacteria; phylum Elusimicrobiota; class Endomicrobiia; order Endomicrobiales; family Endomicrobiaceae; genus Endomicrobiellum. The sequence goes on from JAITOH010000063.1 coordinate 749, forward strand.
AAAATGGACAGATTAATTCTTAGTATTGTAATTGAAAAATTTAATGGGGGGCCTGTTGGTATTGGTACACTTGCAACAGCTGTTTCAGAAGATTCTGAAACCATAACAGATATTTATGAACCCTACCTTATACAATCTGGTTTCATTGAAAGAACTCCAAGGGGCAGGATTGTTACTGAAATAGGATATAAACATGTAGGTAAATGTAAAGTTTTATAATAGATAAAAACTATCTAAAGTTTAAAAAGAACTTTTATTTAATTTATAAAAAAATAGAGTAAGAGGAATGTTTTTCAATAGCAACAAGATTATTAATAAATAGTATTTATATTTGCCATGCTTCATATGTCAAGGTGAATCATGTCGTGCTTGTTTTTATAGTGTTTTATGATATGAAACTATATAAAAACGCAAGCAACAAAAGTCATAAAAAAATTTAAAACATTCCACTTCATAAAGATAAAACTTGTGAAATATGTTGTAAGGTTGGCATGTTACAACTTTTATTTTGGTAGGGCTAAAATGTAAATAAGTGTATATAAAATAATTGTGTAAGAACAAAAAAATTCAATATATAAAGTATAATCTTAAAAAACATGCATATATATAATATAAAAAAATTTATTCTAATATTAATGGTATTGCTTGGCATGTGTCGAACAGTCTATGCTATAAACACTGTAAAAGAAAATATAGCTGTAGGCTTAATGCTTGATTGCTCTTCTTTTATAGTAGGAAGTTCAAACGAATTTCTTGTTTGCGATACTTCTAACAAAAAGATGAAACTTACCCGAGGCTTTATTAAAATATCTTGTTCTGAAGAAGGTGTATGTATAGGAAAATATTTTTTATCCTTACCTGTAAAAGTAGAATCATCTAATGGGACTATTTACGCCCAATATAAACCATATAGAGGATATTTAATAATAAAAAAATCTTCTACAGTTAACAAAATAACTATTATAAATTTTTTGCCAATAGAATATTATTTGAAATGAGTTTTACCCAAAGAAACAGATTGCACTTGGACCCTTGAGGCATTAAAAACTCAAGCTATAGTAAGCAGAACATACTCTATTGCAAATTTGAATAAACATTCAATTCAAGGCTTTGACGTTTGCTCCACAACTCATTGTCAAGTTTATGGAGGGGCAAGTGTTGAAACGGATTTGTCCAATAAAGCAATCTTAGACACAAAATGTGAAGTTTTAACCTATAATGAAACTTTAGCTCAGACAGTTTTTCATGCAAATTGTGGTGGACACACAGAGGATCCAAAGTACATATGGAATTGGGGAAAAACTCCTCCATATTTAAAGGGTGTAAAATGCGGGTTTTGCACTAAGACTCAAAGCACAAACTGGAAAAAAACTTTGGATGAAGTTTTCATTAAAAAAAAACTTTCCGTTTCAAACAATATCTCGGAAAAAATAAAAAAAATTAAGATCAAGGGAAGAACTTCTTCAGGTTCAACAAAAGAATTAGAAATAATTCACTCTAAAGGGAAACTGAAATTAAATGCTTATCGATTTAGACTTGCAGTTGATGCATGTGAAATAAAAAGTCATGGGTTCTGTTCTATTAAAAAACATGGTGGGAAATTCCACTTTAAAGGTAAAGGTTGGGGACATAAAGTAGGATTATGCCAGTGTGGTGCAAAGGTAATGGCAGAAAAAGGTGAAAGCTATAAAAAAATTTTGGCGCATTTCTATCCAGGGACAAAAATTGGAAATATAATTTATAAATAATTTCTATAGTCTAGGAAATGTTTTTGACATAATTTGGCAAACAAAAGCTATGAATCATTATAAAATTACAAAATAAACATTTAAACTTCTCTAGCAGAAATATCTCTTTACAATTATAGAGTTTTTATGTAAAGTTTTTGTGAGAGTTAATGTTCTATATGTGATAAAAAGTGATGAAATTATTTTTGAAAAAGGAGAATCAAAAACAATGAAAAAGTACAAAATAGCGATAGTCGGAGCAACAGGAGCTGTAGGACTTGAAATGATTAAAATGCTTGAAAGTAGAAATTTCCCTGTAGAAAGTATAAAACTTCTAGCTTCTGAACGTTCAATAGGCAAAAAGTTAAAATATAAAAATAGGGAAATTTCGGTTGAATTGCTTACGAGAAATGGTGGGGAAAATGTGGATATTGCACTTTTCAGTGCAGGAGCTCGTATTTCAAAAGATTTTGCTCCTTTTTTTGTGGCCAATGAGTGTTTTGTTATAGATAACTCAAGTGCTTGGAGGATGGATAAAAGTGTT
>JAITOH010000068.1 GCA_031290055.1 Endomicrobium sp.
TTAAATTTGCTTTTTGATAAGTTAGAAAAAAAACTGGGACCACTTAAATTCATAGAGTGTTCTGGATTTAGAAGATTTAGAAGATAAGAATGACGATTACTGAAAATATAATTGAAAAAGTAAGACTATCAAATAATATAGAGTCTGTTTTAAGAGAGTATTTGCCAGATTTAAAAAAAGTTGGGCGTAATTGGAAGTCACGATGTCCATTTCACTACGAAAAAACTCCGTCTTTCGTAGTGAGTTCTGAGAAGGGTATTTTTAAGTGTTTTGGTTGCAATACTGCTGGAGATGTTTTTAAGTTTTTAATGCTTGTTGAAAATATTTCATGGATTGAAGCTGTAAAAAAACTCGCTGAAAGGGCAAGTATAGAAATTCCAAAAATAAACCAAGATACAGTAAAAACATCCGAAAAAGTTAGGTTATTTAATATTCTGGAGGATTCAGCTGAGTTTTATCATAAACATTTGCTTGAAAGTACAATTGCTAAAAAAGCAAGAGATTATCTTGAAAAACGTGGAATTAATATTGAGTCGGTAAATAAGTTTAAAATAGGTTTTGCTCCTAAAAGAGAACTTTTGCAGTTTGCTTTGAAAAAGAATTATGCAGTAAATGAACTTTCAAAAGCTGGTTTAGTAAAAGAGATGAAGGATGGAAGTTTTTTCGAATATATGTCTGAAAGAATAGTCTTCCCAATTTTTGATGTTCAAGGTAGAGTAGTGGCGTTTGGTGGTAGAATTATTGAAGAAGGAGACCTAAAATACTTAAATACTCCTGAGTCGTTAGTTTATTCAAAATCGTTGAATCTCTTTGGTTTATTTCAAACTTTATCCGAGCTTCGTAAAGAGAGAAAAATAATCGTTCTTGAAGGATATATGGATGTTGTAATTTTACAGCAATTTGGAGTTACTGGTGCAGTTGCAATTCTTGGTACAGCTTTTAGTAAGAATCACGCGAAGTTGATCTCCAGGTATTCCGATGTTGTTACGTTGCTTTTCGATTCTGATGTTGCCGGAGAAAACGCAACGCAAAGAGCTATTGAAATCTTAGCTAATGAGAGTGGTGTAGAATGTACAATTTCTTCTTTGCCTAAAAATAAAGATGCTGATGAGTATATAAATCAGTATGGGAAGAAGAGATTTTTAAAACTTCTCGAAGAAAGTTCTAGAAGTAATATGGATTTTATGATTGATAGAGTTTATGGTAACCTGGTTTCAAATGGAAAAGGAAGTTGCCCTGAAATAAAAGCGAAAGCTGTAGATGTACTTTTAGAATTTGTTGCAACTTGTTCTAATTTTATAGTTCAAAGAGAGTGGATAAAAAATGTTGCACAATGTATAAATGTTGATGAGCATGCGGTTTGGGAGGAATTTAAAAAAAAAACTGACTTGAAATATAAGACTTATTTACGTAATACAGACGTTGCAACTCAAAACATTGCTGTAAGCAATAAAATAGTTGCAATGTCTTTGGAAGAAAATCTTTTAAGTTTTGTTTTAAATAATAGGAATTATATTGAAAAAATAGACTCTGTTTTTTTTAAAAGTTTAAGATGCAGAAAAACTTTTGATCTTGTGGCTTTAGGTTTAAGTGATGTCGAAGTATTAAATAAGTTGTCAAAAGCTGATGAAAGTTGGTTTTTAGAGCTGGTATTAAATGAAGTAGAGTATGGTAATGTTGAAGAAGCCTTTAACATTATTGTAAGGGATATTGAGCTAAGTAAGCTTAAAGAAAATAGAAATAAACTTGAAAAGGAAATTATTTTGATGTGTGATGGTAAAATACTTAGAGATGAAAAAATATTTGAAGAATATAAAAAGTTGACAGCTTTTTTAAAGGGTTCAGGAAAGTAAAATGAAAAAACCCAACTTACTTAAGAATTTAATTGCTGTTGGCAAAAAACAAGGATACCTTACATATGAATATATTAGTAGCAATTTCTCTAGAAAACTTGTTGTTAACGAAAAAATTGATAGTTTTCTCACAACTTTAGAAAATTTAGGTATAAAAGTTGTATGTGCTAAAAGGGAATATTTTTCTGATAAAGATATAAAAAATAACGGAGAGGCTATGGAGCAATCTGTAAAAATTGTAAGTGAAGAAGATGATATAAATCCTATAAAAATGTATTTGAGTGAAATGGCAAAAGTTCCATTGCTTGAAAGATCTGTTGAAATTAGACTTGCAAAAAATATAAAAGAGAATGAAAAAAAATTAAAATTTGTGGTTTTAGAATCTCCTCTTATTATAAAAGAAATAAGAAATTGGGAAACACTTATAAGTCAAGATGAGATGACACCAAAGGAGTTAATGCCGAGAGGTAAAAAATCACAAGCTCAACTCAGAGGAATGAGTTTAAAAATAAAAACAGTTGTAAATAAGATAAATTGTATTGAAAAAAGCATGCGCAATTACGAAGAGAAATTAAAACTTAAGTCGATATCGAAAAGAGAAAAAGAAAAATGTCAATTGAAATTGAAAGATTTTAGTAGCAAAATAGTTAGTTTTATAGTTGGGCTCAATTTAAATCAAGATAAAATTAGAAGACTTATAAATAAAATTAAAACTACTGCTCAAAAATTAAATGAAATAAGAGAAGACTTGTTGAAATTTGAATATAAATATAAAAATACTATTCCTAAAATTAAAACTTTATTTAAAAATTACAATTCTAAAAAAATTACTGCAGTTGAATTTAAAAAACGTACAAATTCCCCAATAAGAGGTGTAGCAGAAGATGAAGAAAGAATTAACTTTATTTTGGCAAAGCAAGTTAATTTACAAGAAGGTTTTGTTATAACTCCAGATGAAATGATTGAGACAGATAGAAAGATTAGAGAATTGGAAGGCGTTATACACAGAGATAAAATGAAGCTTATTGAAGCAAATTTTAGGCTTGTTGTTTCAATTGCGAAAAAACACGTTGGAATAAATAATCTTGAATTATCAGATTTAATACAGGAAGGGAATCTTGGTCTTTCAAAGGCTGTAGAAAAATTTGAGTGGAAAAAGGGATTTAAGTTTTCGACTTATGCTACATGGTGGATAAGACAGTCCATAAATCGAGCTATTGCGGATCAGGCTAGAACAATAAGAATTCCAGTTCATATGAAAGAGCTTATTTCAAAACTTGCAAAAATTAAAAAAAAGTTTCAGCAAACAATAGGAAGAGAGCCAACTGTGGAAGAGTATTCAAAATCTTTAAAACTTCCTTATGATAGAATAAGGAAAATATTAAAAATGATGCAAGAACCGGTTTCTCTTGCAACACCTGTTGGTGAAGAAGAAGATTCACGCCTTGAGGATTTTATAGAAGATCAAAATAATCCTAGTCCTGTTGCTAAAACACATCAATATAGACTTCAGCTAGAGCTTAAAAAAGTTCTAAGCACTCTCACTTCACGTGAAGCTGAAATTATAAGTTTAAGATATGGTATAGGGGTTGGGTATCCAAGTACACTTGAGGAAGTTGGTAAAAAATTTGGTGTAACAAGAGAAAGAGTAAGACAAATCGAGGCTAAGGCTATAAGGAAATTAAAACATCCTATTAGAAGTAGAAACCTTCGTGAATTTTTAAATTAAAAGCAAAGATTTTATTGGGCATTTGTTTTGTGTTGCAAGTAAGAAAAGAATATTTCTCTCACCATACAAACTTTTATGTTTTGTCCTTGATAACTCTGAGTGGAAAAGATTTAATAAACACTTCTTTAACCCATTTTATTGAATCAAGAGGAGACATAGACCAGTCAACCGGACAACTTGAAACAAGTTCGACTAAGGAGAATCCTTTTTCATCAAGTTGACATTGAAAAGCTTTTTTTATTGCCTTTTTTGCTACTATTATACTCTGTGGGCTGTATAGTGCAACTCTTTCCAAATAAATTGCTCCCTCTAATGTTGAAAGCAGTTCGCAAAGTTTTATGGGATATCCTTCTCTTTTTAGATTTCTACCAAAAGGCGTAGTTGCTGTTACTTGCCCTATCAACGTTGTTGGCGCCATTTGTCCGCCAGTCATTCCATAATTTGCATTGTTTACGAATAGAATTGTTATATTTTCACTTCTGTTTGTTGCGTGTATGGTCTCTGCCATCCCTATAGCTGCTACATCACCATCACCTTGGTATGTGAATACAAGCTTATTTGGTTGCGTTCTTTTTATTCCGGTAGCAACTGCTGGTGCTCTTCCATGAGGTGCTTCTGTAACGTCAAAATTGAAGTAGTTATAAGCAAAAACAGCACAACCAACAGGACTTACGGCAATAGTTTTTTCTCGTACATCCAGTTCATCGATACACTCAGCGATGATTCTATGAATTATTCCATGTCCACATCCCGGGCAATAGGAAAAAACTACACTTTTTAAACTTTTTGGCTTGGATAATATTTTTTTCATAAATTTAGTTCTTGGATTTTTTTAAATATTTCTAATTCTGTAATAATTCCACCACCAGCTTTACCTAAAAAACTAACAGAACTTTTTCCGTTTACAGCAAGTTTTAGATCTTCAATCATTTGTCCATGATTTAATTCAATAGCCAAAAACTTAACATTAGATTTTGCAAGTGAATTTATTATTTTTGAAGGAAATGGCCATAGGGTTTTCGGTCTCAAAAGACCGACTTTAACCCCATTTTTTCTTGCAAATTTTGTAACAGATTTTGCTATTCTTGAAGAAATGCCATAAGAAACTATTATAATTTCTGAATCCTCAACCATGTACAATTCATATTTAATCTCGTTTTTAGATATAACTCTATACTTTTTCTGCAGATTAATGTTGTGTTTTTCCAAAGCTCCGTTTTCCATAAGAAGTGATTTTATAGATCTTGCTTCTCTTCCTTTACAACCGTCAATGATCCAGTCTTTCTCGATATTTTTTTTCTTTTTAACTCTGCTGTTGAGCTCAGCAGGTTCCATCATTTGTCCTATAATACCATCTGAGAGTAGCATAATTGGCGTTCTATACTTTTCAGCCAAATCAAAAGCATCATAGGCCATTTCATACATTTCTTGTACTGAATTTGGAGCAAGGACGATTACTTTATAATCTCCATGTCCTCCACCTTTAACTGCTTGAAAATAGTCTGATTGAGCCCCAGAAATATTCCCCAATCCAGGTCCGCCTCTCTGTATATTTATTATGAGTGCAGGGATTTCCATTCCAGCCATATAAGAAATTGTTTCCTGTTTTAAGGATATTCCTGGAGAAGAGGACGAAGTCATAGACCTCGCACCTGTTACAGCTGCTCCTAGGACCATATTTATTGCAGCTATTTCAGATTCAGCCTGAAGAAAAATTTTACCAATTTCAACCATCTTTTTTGAAAGATATGATAATATTTCATTTTGAGGTGTTATAGGATACCCAAAGTAAGATTCAAGCCCTGCTGTAATTGCACCCTCACAGAGAGCAATATTCCCTTTAATAAGTTTTTTCATAATAGATCTTTATAAATTTCAATACAGACATCTGGACATACAATATAACAAAAACCGCACCCCGTACAAACATCAATTTTTTCTAGAATAGCCCAATGATATCCAGATTTGTTGAAGTGTTTGGAAAAAGACAGACAACCCTTAGGACAAAATTCTATACAAAACCCACATTCTTTGCATTTTTCTGAATTAATTTTAATAGTCTGCACAACCCCGATTCTATATTTTATAAAAGACAAAGTCAATTAGCGATAGTGTGTATACTTGTTGTACACAAATTAAATCTACAAAATTTGTACTATTTAAATTTAATGATTTTTTGTTTGAAAATTCTAATACATTAATGACAATTTCATAAAAATTACTTAAGCAAAACAAGAAATAACAGCTAATTACAATACTTAAACGAATATTTGATAGAGAATAAAATAAAACAATATGCATAAAGGAAAAGTTTGTAGTGTATAAAAACAAGAAAGAATTAGGCTATTGTATTTGTTTTGTATGAGTAATATCATAAGCAAAGACAAGATCTTATTAACTTAAACTTTAATTATGAAATTTGTTGAGATATATTTTGGTTTTTACTTTTATATAGTGTCTATTTTAGTAAGTGGTTCTTGTTTGGGTGGATTTAGAAATTTGTGTATTGTAATAAATTGATTTCTAAGTTGAATTTTTTTAGAATGAATTTTGATTTACAGATCAGTTGCCCGGCCTGGATTCGAACCAGGAAGTTTCTGCTCCAGAGGCAGATGTGCTACCTATTGCACCACCGGGCAAGTTTATTTACCTGGTTTGTTGATAGAAATAATTTTACTAGAAAGTTTTATTTTTAGCAAATTTTTAATAAGCATAAGAGAAAAATGAAAACCAATATATACTTAAGTTTAGGATCAAATCTTGGGGAAAGAGTGGAAAATATTATTTCAGCTTTGTCTTTTTTACAGAGTAGTGGGTTTGTGAATATTAAAAAAATATCCTCTTTTTATGAGACCCAACCGGTTGGACCTAAACAAAGAAATTTTTATAATATTGTGGTTAGAGCTAAAACGGATCTTAGGCCTTGTAATTTACTTTTGCTAGTAAAACAAG
>JAITOH010000018.1 GCA_031290055.1 Endomicrobium sp.
TTTTTATCAGAGGTTAAAGTAAAAAATTGAGGAAGAAATGGAAATTCTATACTCTCTTATAGTTGCAAGTGGTGCGATGTTGGGCACTGTAATAATATTGATATTTCATAAATGGTCAAAAGAAAATTCTTTCATTGTAATAAACTTCGTCGCTGGTGTAATGCTTACACTTGCTTTCACGCATTTGATACCTAAAGGTTTAGAATTAAACTGCAATAGTATGAGTTATGTTCTTTTTGGGTTTTTTATTATGTTTTTCATGCAGTTTATATTTCATTCGTGTTGTCATGTTCATGACTGTTTCAAAAATGTTAGTGTACCGTCAATTGTAGGACTATCTTTGCATTCTATAATAGATGGTTTTGTAATTGTCTTAGGTTTTGAAACAAATAGTGATATAGGTATTTTTACAACTTTTGTAATTTTGTTTCACAAAATTACTGATGGAATAACAATTTCGGGGATTTTATTGCACAAAAAAGCGTCTAAAGAGAAGATTTTTAAAATTTCGCTTCTTACAGCTTGTTTTACCCCAATAGGTACAATTATAGGCATGTTTTTATTTAGGAATATGTCCGCATCTACTTTAGGTGCACTGATTAGTACAACAGCAGGTACTTTTATATTTCTTTCCGCTTCAGATTTAATTCCAGAAACTCATAATTGTAAGAGTAAAATCGTACCTATTATGCTTCTTATAGGTGCAATTGTTGTTTTTATTGTTGATGGTATCGTTGGATAGAATTTATCAAATTCAATTATTTCTTTAATAGCCCTGTGTAATGCTTTTTATAACCATATTTTAAAAACTATGGTATTGTCTTACAGGTTTTTACAAGTGTTTATTTTTTGCTCTTTTTAATGTTGCTGTTTTAAATTTAATAGCTCACTAACAGTGACTATTTCGTAGCCTGATCCTTTTATGTAGCATATAAAAGAACTTAAAAAAGATAATATTTTTTCGTTTTTAGGTAAATCGTGCATTAAAAATATTGCACCTTTTTTCAGTGCTTTTTTATATTTTTCATGCATTTCTTCTGCAGTCATTTGTTTCCAGTCGCAACCAAAGCTCCAATTTATGATGTAATAGCCGTGTTTTTTAGCTATATTTATGGCATCAGCTTTTGCGTACCCATATGGGAAACGTACTAAAAATGGTGGCGTACCAGTTGTATTTTTTATAATTACTTCTCCTTGTAAAAGTTCTTCTTCTATTCTAGTTGTTTTATCAATGTTTTTATAGTTATAAAAATTTATGTGTCTATAAGTATGATTTGCAATTTCATGTCCATCTGAGTAAATTGCTTTTGTGATATTAGAATTATTTTTTACTCTTATACCAAGTATGAAAAATGTAGCTTTAACATTATGGTTTTTTAATATTTTTAAAATTTTTTTTGTTGATTCGCAAGGGCCATCATCAAAAGTCAGAGAAACTTTTTCTAAATCTTTACAACCATAGGCATAAAATATTTGTGCATGTACAAAAGCACATGCACGTACAAAAAAAAATATAGATGTGATAATAATTTTTATCATTTGTTATAGACACAACCAGTTATTACGTTTGACAATGTTGTTAAAAATCCTGCATTAATTATTGGTATCCAAAAATTGTCGTTTATCTTCCACGGAATAGCTTCAACTATAGTTGCAACAATGGCTCCTGTTAATGCAAAAACCCAATTAAAATTAAATAATCCCGCGATAAAACAAGTTACAAAACACGCTAAACTACCTTCTAAAGATTTTTCCGAAAGCATTATTTTATGCTTACCAATACTCTTGCCTGCTAAAGCTGCGGCAGAGTCACCAAAAATAAGATAAAGAAAACTTGTTAATACTACATGTTTGTTTTTAAATAAAAGAATGGTAATTAATGACCCTGATAATGTGCCAATCAATCCACTAATTTTATAGATTTCCTGTGGTCTATAAAAACCCTTAAAATTATTTTTTAAAAAAATATTAACTTTACGAGATTTAAATCTTACTAATTCGCATGAAGCAACCACTACAATGACACTGACCATAACTGAAACAACTACATTTTTTGGGAAATACCAATATCCAAGGACATATACAAGAATTGCTAAATGAATTACTTTTCTTTTTATTTCGTCTTTTGGAATGTTTGCCATATCAGCAAAGCTCCTGAGTATATGATTTCATAGGTAATTTCTATGTTACCAAGTACTTGAAAAAAAAATGTTTTCATATTCATTTTTTCTGGGAATATTACACCTATAAGCAACGTAAATATTACAATATTTAGTGCTAGAATTAAAATATAAGAAGAAAATACTCCATAAATTTTTAAATCAGATTGTTTTGTGAATAGTGTGTGTATTGTAAGAGTAACATGAAAAGCTATTGAAAATCCAACAAGACACATGAAATATCCATAAAATTTTTTTATACCTATAAACCAGTTAAGAAAAATATAAGTTATTGTTATTACAAGTGTATATATAGGAAACAAGTACGGAGCAAGCGTTATCCAAACAGTATTTTTAGTTAGAATTACACTTCCATATTTTTGTTTGACATCAAATTTTTTAATTTTTGATCCACTTAAAATTCCAACAATTGCATGAGAAAGTTCATGACCGAGTACATATGCTCTTATCGGTTTATGGAAAATAAATTGAAGTGTAACGTAAAAAAAAACACCCATCCAAAACATAAGATAATGGTTTTCAATGTAAATTGTAAGGTACAAGAATTTTTTAATAAGAGTATATCCAGCAACTATAATCGCTGGAATTAAAGAAAATGCGAAGACATTTCTAAAAAATTTCATTTTTTAGCTTGCATGTCCGTGAATGATTTCACTACAAATATAATCGCAATACTAAAAAATATAGTAGCTAGGATAATATTTAATAGAGTTTTATCAGCAAGTGCTAGAGCAAGTTCTAATGCTAGAAGTCCGAAAAGCGTAGTGAATTTGATTACAGGATTCATTGCAACCGAAGAAGTATCTTTAAAGGGATCTCCTACTGTGTCACCAATAACAGTAGCTTTATGGAGTTCCGTTCCTTTTTCGTTTAGATCAATTTCTACATATTTTTTTGCATTATCCCATGCTCCGCCAGAGTTAGCCATAAATATTGCTTGAAAAAGACCAAATAAAGCGATTGAAATAAGATAGCCTATAAAAAAGTAAGGTTCTATAAATGCAAAAGAAAGAGTTGTAAAAAAAATAACTAAAAATATATTTATCATACCCTTTTGTGCGTATTTTGTGCATATTTCAACAACTTTTTTTGAATCTTCTGTTGAAGCCCTATTTGAAATTCCATCAAGTCTTATATTTTTTTTGATGAACTCCACAGCTTTATACGCTCCGCTCGTTACGGCATGATTAGAAGCGCCAGTGAACCAATATATCACTGATCCACCAGAAATTAAACCTAATAGGAAAGGTGCGTGTAGTATGGATAAATTTGAAAGGCCAGTGGTAAGACCATCAGTAAGCATAACTATTGTTGAAAATATCATAGTTGTTGCTCCTACGACAGCGGTTCCTATTAGTACTGGTTTTGCTGTAGCTTTAAATGTATTTCCTGCACCATCATTTTCTTCAAGTAATATTTTAGCTTTACTGAAAGCTGGTCTAAATCCAAAAATTTTTTTTATTTCTTCATCGATGCCGTCTACGTTTTCTATAAGTGAAAGTTCATATATAGATTGCGCGTTGTCAGTTACAGGGCCATAAGAATCAACTGCAATTGTAACAGGGCCCATTCCTAGAAATCCGAAAGCTACAAGACCAAAAGCAAATATAGCAGGAGCTGTCATAATTGAGCCAATTCCGCATAGACTAATTGCGTAAGCAATACTCATGAGAAATATGATTGCAAATCCCATCCAGTATGCACTAAAATTACCAGCTGTAAGACCAGAAAGAATATTTAGAGATGCCCCACCGTTTTTTGAAGAGTTTACGATATTTTGTACGAAAACACTTTTTACGGAAGTAAAAATTTTTACAATTTCAGGTATAATTGCACCTGCTATTGTTCCACAACTTATAATTAGCGAAAGCTTCCACCATAGAGTTCCATTCCCCAAGTCTGTAATTATAAATTTAGAAACTCCAAAAGTAAGACATATTGAAATTATTGACGTTATCCATACTAGACAAGTTAAAGGTGCTTCAAAATTCATTTTATCTACAGTAGCATATCTAATTTTTGCTATTAGAGAATTTATTCCGTATGAAATAGAACTTGAAATAAGCATTATTAAACGCATTGCAAAAATCCACACTAAGAGTTTAACTTGTAAAGTAGAATCGTTTACAGCTAAAACTATAAACGTTATCAAGGCTACTCCGGTAACACCGTAGGTTTCGAAACCATCAGCAGTAGGTCCTACTGAGTCTCCGGCATTATCTCCTGTACAATCTGCAATAACCCCAGGATTTCGTGCATCATCTTCTTTGATATTGAAAACAATTTTCATTAAATCTGATCCAATATCTGCAATTTTTGTAAATATTCCACCTGCAATTCTAAGGACCGAGGCACCAAGTGATTCTCCAATTGCAAATCCTATAAAACATGCTCCGGCAAAATCAGATGGAATAAGTAAAAGAATTGTAAGCATTATAAAAAGTTCTATGCTTATCAAAAGCATCCCTATGCTCATTCCTGCACGTAGAGGTATTTCGTAAAGAGGGAAAGGTTTTCCTCTCAAACTTGCAAAAGCAGTTCTTGAATTTGCAAAAGTGTTAATTCTCATACCAAACCAAGCTACACTATAGCTCCCTAAGATTCCTATAATGCTACAAAGTAAAACAGCAATAATTTTCACTACTTCAA
>JAITOH010000053.1 GCA_031290055.1 Endomicrobium sp.
TTTTAGTATGGATCCACTTTTTGATGCTATTGAGATACTTCCTTTAGGTTTATTTATATCACCAAATAAATTTATGTTTATATTTGCATAGCCCTCAAAAACATTAGGTAAGTTTAAAATATTACCCACAAGATCTAAAAAAATATTTGAAATTTTAATCCTTAAATTAGTAGAATTTTTTGAAAAATCCCTCTGCAAATTTAAAGAGAATTTATCCTTGACAATACTAATTTTTTTTATGAAAATCGGAGTACCTAAAGTAACAATACCTGAAGAACTATATAAATTTTTAACGTCAGCTTTTTGTAAAAGTTCTATTTTATTATCTCTGATAACATAATTAAATTGTGAGCACGGCAATTTATAGCTGTTCAGCCACAAGTTATAAAAATTAATTGTTCCACTATGCATAACAGAAGCATGCTTTCTTTTAATAATCTTACCAGATAATTTTACTCCACCAAATAAATCAAGTGTACCTATTTGAACATTAAGAAGAAATAAATTTAGCCCGTATTCTCCACTTTTAACATTAAAAAATCCTTTAACTGCTTTTATTTCGCCGTTTAAAAATGCTGCAGACGTATCACTTATTAAAATATTCCCATCAATTACTTCAATCTTAGACTCAATATCGTTCAATTTTACATTGCCAATATAGGCATTTTTTGCTCTAAACAACATTTTAAAATGTTGTTTCCAACCCTTCATTTTTGAAAGATTCAATGTAACATTTCCTGAAAAAGTTCCTCTAATAGGAACTCGAAAACCTACAAGTGCATTTATAACTTTTTCTGTTAAATTTTCAATAGTTATATAAAACGTATTACTCTTTAAATAGCGTACATTAAAAATAATTTTTGCACTGTCTGTTAACATCACAATTTTGTTTATTTTAAAAACTCTATTTTTATACTCTGACTCTAATTCTAAAGTAAAATGCAATAAAAAATATCTTCCTTTTCTTAAAAAAACTTTAATCTTAATATTGGGATTAGTTAATTCACCTGAAAAATCTATTGTGGAATTTAAAAAACCAGATACACCGTGATAAATATTTTTAATATTCGTATGTTTAAAGTAAATATTTCCTGCTACGTTGCTTGTTACAAAGTTTATAGACAAATCACCTCTCAAACCATTATCTGATTTTAAATTTGAAAGACTAATATCCTTTTTTGAAATTATTACCTCAGCTAAAATATTCCTAAAATGTATCCCAGATACAACAATGCCACATGGGTTTTTAATAACTCCTTTTATTTTATTATAGTTCTTCAAACAACCACGAAACTCTGTATGTCCGTTTAACATAACTGATCCTACATTTACATTTTTAAAATTAATGCTGAAAAAAGAAATAGGGGAAGTATTTGTAAAACTAATAAGTCCAGTTGCATAAGCTAAAGTCCTATTAGATTCATTTCTGATTATAAATCGATTCAAATAGAGTCTATTTGAATTTATATCGCCTTTAACCTCAAAATTTTTAAAATTATTATTATAAAATGTCCCATTAAAACCTTTAATGTAAAAAATTGTTGATACATTCCTCTCATATTTTACATAGCCACTAGCGGTTCCAAAAACATTATGCTTAAAATATCCAAAGGCATTCAATACATCTGAAATACTAAGGCTACTGAATTTAAAATCTACTAAAACTATTTTTCCATTTTCAATAACACTATTAAAGATAATAGAATTATTGGCTTTATAAAAACTAAATACATATTTGTTTCTATTTCGATTTACAGTTCCATTTATACTTGTGTTTTCTATAGAATTTGATTTCTTTAACTTTTTAAATGTAAAATCAATTTGTCCGGAAGAGTCATCTATTTCTCCTGAAATGTTGATTTCTCCTTCGATTCTTCTTTTTAAAAAGGAAACTATAGGTAAGTTTTTAAAATTAACCTTTTTTACATCTGCAATAATTCTACCACTCTCTATGTTACCCTTAATCATCCCTAAAATCTTATTTTTAGCAAAAAATCCAACTTCATAATTCCCTGTTTTTAAAAATTTTGCCTTGACTTTTTTGCCTGATTCATATACACACGATATGTTATAGGCATTACTCTTGTCTCTTAATCCTAATAAAATAAAATTTTCGAAATTAACCCCAAAAATAACTAAATTTGCCACATTTAATTTTAAGATTTTTTTATCTTCGCACTTAAAGTTTAGTTTTACACTCCCTTTCATTTTTTTGTTAATTTTAGAAATATCAATTTTTGAATTAACTTCAACTGTGCCTCCTGCTGAAGATTTTAGTTTGAATTCACCAAATTCTCCTGACAAATTCATATTACAGGAACTCCTATCAATAGAAAAAATACCTGAGGCTCCATCTAATCTAAAGCCCTTATATGAAAGCTTTTCAATTCTTATATTTTGAAAAGCACACAAAGACGACAAATTAATAGTTCCAATAGATTTTAAAAGTAAATTTATTTTGTTCTTCGAAGTAAAAACTGAAGAGAATGTAAAAATATTGTCTGTTTTACGCTCAAAATGGAAGTTAAGCTTTATAGGAATGTTCGATACACATAGTGTTGATCCAAAGATGATTTTTTGAGAATTAACAGATATATTCGAATTTATAATTTTTAAAAATTCTACTTTTCTATTTATTACAGTTTCATCTATACATATTACACCAACAAACTTATGAAGTTTTAAAGCACTAATTTTTTTACTAAATAAAATATTCTTATTAATCTTATTTAAATTTAAAGAAATTTTTAGCCTTGATATGTTTATTTGATTTACAAAATTTACGTGAGAATTAATGTTTGTAAAAAAAGTTGCAGGATTCAATTTAAACGTTACCTTATCCGCAGAAACTGAATTATCCACACTCACACCTACAAATGTCAAAGAAAAGGGCAAAATATAAAAATTATCAAATTTTATTTCACATCCTGTTTTCTTAGAAACATATTTTTGTATAGCAGGCACAAATATAGAAGCTCTTACACAATATAAAAAAAAAACTAGAACAAAAAAAATAACTGCAATCAAAGTAGTGTATTTTAAAAACTTGCTCATTACCTTTCTATACCTTAAATATTATTACTATTATGTTTCAACAAAACTACTTAATAGGTGTACCGGTTAACCTTGTTAGATTCTTAAATTCTCTTACAAGTTTTATTGTTAGTTTTCCAGGTTTACCATCAGAAATCTCCCTTGAATCTACTGATATTACAGGCACTATTTCAGCCGCTGTACCAGTTAGAAAGCACTCGTCAGCTGTATAAATGTTGTACATAGTAATACGTTCTTCTTTTACCGAAATCTTCAATTTATTTTTTGCAAGTTCTATAACTGCATCTCTAGTTATACCTACTAGTGCACCTTCCGATCCTGGAGGGGTATAAAGAATTCCATTTTTTACTACAAAAATATTATCTCCTGTACATTCAGCTACAAATCCTTCATGGTTCAACATTACAGCCTCATTTGCCCCCCCTCTTGTAGCTTCCATTTTTGCAAGTATGTTATTTAGATAATTTAGCGATTTTATATTTGGACTTAAAGAATCATGTCTTGTTCTTCTTGTAGAAGCTGATATTACTTTTATACCTTTATCATAAAATTCTTCTGAATAAAAAGAAATATTGTCCGCAATAATTATTATTGACGGTGGAGTAGTACACTTTTCAGGATCAAGCCCTAAATCGCCACATCCTCTTGTAACTATAAGTCTTACATAAGCATCAGAAAGTTTATTTATTAAAAGAGTTTTTATAATTGATTTTTCCATTTCTTTTTGCTGAACTGGAATTGTAAGACTAATAGCTTTTGCTGAAGCCCATAATCTGTACAAGTGTTCTTTTAATCTAAAGATTCTTCCGTTATACGCTTTTATGCCTTCAAAAATTCCATCTCCATAGAGCAAACCATAGTCAAAAACAGAAATTTTAGCGTCCTCTTTTTCAACAAACTCACCATTAATATAGATTTTCATAAATTCTCCTTGTGAAAACTTTTAACTATATTTCCATCTACCATTTTTATTACCCTATCAGTTTTGGAAGCAAGTTCATAATTGTGTGTAACAAGAACTAGCGTTGAACCTAATTCTAAAGAAGCTTCAAATAATAAACTCTCCACTTCAAGGCCCGTAACTCTATCTAAATTACCAGTTGGTTCATCAGCAAAAATTACTTTGGGATTATTTATTAAAGCTCTTACAAGCGCTACTCTCTGCTGCTCTCCACCTGACAATTCATTGGGAAAATGATCTTGCCTGTGAAGAAGTCCAATCTTTCTCAGGCTATTTTGTGCTTCTCTAAATTTTATATTTTTTTCCTTCCATACTGGAAGTAAAATATTTTCTAAAACCGTAAAATCAGGCATAAGATAATGAAATTGGAAAAGAAAACCTATTTTTTTTTTTCTTAAATTACATAAATAACTGCTATCGCCAGCAAAACAATCAACTGAATCTAGATAAACTTTTCCAGATGTAGGCCTGTCCATAAGTCCTAAAATATGAACAAGAGTACTCTTACCAGCACCTGATGGACCAATTAAAGCTACTTTTTCTTTTGATTTTATTTCAAAATTAATGTTTTTTAAAACTTCAATTCCATGTGATTTTTTTTTATCATAGCTCTTAACTAAATTTTTTGTTTTTATGTTCATATCTTTACTAAACCCAAAAACACCCCTAATCTAAATTATTTTTGTTATAAATTACTATTCAAAACAGACATTTTCGCATCGAAATTTTTAGATAATTATTTTTAAAATTCCATTTACTTATATTTTATAGCTTTAAGTGGATCCAATTTTGAAATCTGATAAGCTGGATAAATTCCAGATATTACAGAAATAAGAAATGCACTCATCGCTACTGTTAACACATCAGTTGGGATTATAACAACAGGTAATTTATCCACATAATAAACCCCTTTTGGCAATTTAAATATATCCAAGTGTCTTAATGCAAGGCTTATTAGAAGTCCTAATATAATTCCAAGAATAGTCCCGGTAAAACCTACGCTTATTCCTTCATAGAAAAATATCTTTGAAATTGAAAACTTCGAAAACCCCATAGCAGACATTATACCTATTTCTTTCAATTTTTGGACACTTAGAAGTAAAAGATTAGAGATAATATTAAAAGCAGCTACAAGTATTATAAGTCCCAAAATTAAAAACATCATTACTTTTTCAATCCTAAGTGCAGAAAAAAGGTTTTTGTTCATATCAATCCACGTTTTTACACTATATGAAGAAGAAAAATCTTTTTCTAACTCTGATGCTGTTGTCGCAACTTTATAAAAATTATTTGTATGCACATCAAGGCCAGTTATGTCCCCTTGCATTGAAAAAAGTCTTTGACCTTCATCTAAATCAATAAAACCAAGCGTAGAATCAAACTCATACATTCCAAACCGTACAATAGCTAAAACTGTAAACATATACATCTTAGGAATATTGCTAAAGTTTTCAGGAAACATCAAAATAACCTCATCTCCAGCATTTACATTGATGTTTTTTGCAAGTTCGTTACCAAGAATTATTGATTTCTTTCCTATTCGCTTGCCTTCAAAAAATTTTTCATCAGAAATTATTATTTTCTTTGAAAAATTAAGCATACTATCTTCACTTTTATATTCCACAGCCTTTATTACTACACCAATTGAAGTCGGAGAATTAAGGCTCCTGATAATTCCTTGTCTATATATAAATGGAGCAACCTCTACAACTGATTTATTAGTTTTTATTTTATTTTTAACTAAAAGATAATTTTTAAACGACTCACCATCAATTTTTGTAACAATTATGTGTGACTGTACTCCCAAAATTTTGTCTCTTATGTCTTTTTGAAAACCACTCATAATTGCAAGAGTCACAACCAAAGCTGCAACACCTAAAGCAGTACCACCTATAGCAATAAAAGTAGTTAGCAACGAAAAAAAATTTTTTTTGCTCGCTTTTAAGTATCTCATTGCTACAAAAAACTCTACAGGCAATAAAGTCATATTCATAAAATCTTCATTCCGGTTTCATTGCGGGAAACATTATCACTTCTTTGATAGACTTAATGCCAGTTAAGACCATTACAAGTCTGTCTAGGCCTATACCTAATCCACCGGTAGGTGGTAGACCATGTTCCAATGCAAATATAAAATCATCATCATAGGGCATCGTTTCACTACCATTATCCCCTTTCGTTTTTTCCTCCATCTGTTGTACAAATCTTATTCTCTGCAATTCAGGATCATTAAGCTCAGAATAAGCATTACATACTTCAATTCCATTCATATAAAGCTCAAATCTTTCAGCTATTTCTGGTTGACTAAATTTAACTTTTGAAAGCGGTGAATAAACTGCAGGATAATCCATAACAAATGTAGGGTTTTTTAAATTTGGTATGATCTTTTCATCAAAAAGTTGAGATAAAATCTTCTTTTCACTTGCATTTTCAGGCAAGTCAAGCTCTAAATGTTTTACCTGTTTTAACATTTCCCCACTTTCAACATATGGAAGTAAGTCAAGGTTAGTATATTCTTTTATTAAATCAAACATTTTTGCTTTTTTAAATTCTAAATTAACAACAGCACCTATTTTTTCTGCTGCAAATTTAACTAAAATTTCAGCAAGATTCATCATATCATTATAATCAGCATAGGCCTGGTAAAGCTCCAGCATAGTAAATTCAGGATTATGGTTTTTATCTATTCCTTCATTTCTAAAACTTTTTCCTATTTCAAAAACTTTATCCATACCTCCAATTATAAGACGTTTTAAAAAAAGTTCTGGAGCTATTCTTAAAAATAAATCTACATCTAAAGCATTATGACGAGTTACAAACGATCTTGCATTTGCTCCACCTGCAAGAGATTGTAAAATAGGTGTCTCAACTTCAATAAAACCAAGACTTTCGAGTTTATGTCTCATAGATGAAATCAACATACTCCTTTTAAGAAAAATATCTTTAACTTGATTGTTCATAACCAAATCTAGATATCTTTGCCTATACCTTGTTTCTGTATTTTTGATACCGTGCCATTTTTCTGGCAACGGCCTAAATGCCTTTGTAAGCATTGTCCACTGCTCTGCTATTATAGTTAACTCGTTCGTTCTTGTTCTAAAAGGGTTTCCTTCAACAGCAATAATGTCAGATGTATCAACCATATCTTTAAAAAGCTTGTACTGACCAACTCCCACTTTATCTGCACGAATATATATTTGAATTTTTGCATATCCATCTTTGATGTCAAAAAAAGTTACTTTCCCCATATTCCTACAACTCATAACTCTGCCTGCAACTTTAGTTTTCATAGCCGCCACCTGGCCTTTTTCAAGGTAAAGAAACTCCTTTTGCACATCGGAATTGTTTTTATCTAAAGCACACTTTGCAGGGTAAGGGTTTATTCCATTTTTTTTTAAATTTGTTGCTTTTTGTTTTCTTTGTTGAACTATTTGTTTTATAGGTACTATTGTTTGCTGGTATTTCCCCTTTTTTTTCATTTGCTATAAGTCTCCAATGATTATAAAATAACATAAAAAGAATTGAAACCATCATTGATGCACTAAATTTTTCGATAAACAGGCATCACTGTAATTTAATATGCAATATCAGTACAATAAAAATAGAGAAGAATAAAGGATAAGCAAAATCGTAGATTTTTACACTGTTGCAACATGCAAATCTAAAACTTATTATTCCATTCTGAATTGGAGTACCTTGTATCTGCAATTTTTTTAGCATATTTAATATCATCTATACTAAAATTTGAAACCTTTACTTCAATTCCTATAAATTTTGCTATATCTTTTGCAAATTCTTTAGAAAAACTTTTTTTGTTTATACCACTTAAATTTATATGGATTGATCCTTGGATTATTAATTTACTTCCTCGTCTGCGTGAACACGAGCCTACGATTTTTTTACCATAAGAAATCAAGTCATTTTCACAAAAAGTTTGAATACAAATATTGTTTATATTTCCATTTTTTTTATTTAAAATCACAGAATTAATCCCAAAGCGCTGTAAAACTTTCCGTAGCGTTAAATGAATGTTTCTGTAACTTCTGTAGTGATCATATATATTCCAGAAATCAGAAGACACAACAAAACAGTAAGACATGTCACTTTTATGATTTACCGTAAGTCCTCCAGTAAATCTTCGTACAAATCCAGGCACAATAATATCTTTAGATTTTTGAAAATACCCAATTGTTACATAAGAATTATCCCAATAGTAAACTCTTAGAACAGGGTTGTTAAATTCATTAAAAAGTATTTCATCAAGTGCCATATTCATTGTGACATTTCTAGGAATATCATCAATCCATATTAACATTTTACTGGTTTTCTTCTCATGCTTTAGTAATTTTAACTTTCTATTTATTCCTCCTAAAGCAGAATATCCACCAATTTCTCCATTGCTTCTTATGACCCTATGACAAGGGATTATAGGAGCAAAAGGATTTTTGCTTAAAGCTAAACCTAAAGCCATTGAAGCTTTGGGAAACCTTATATTTCTTGCAAGTTGCAAATAAGTTAATGTTTGGCCAGCAGATATTTCAAAACAAGCCTTCCAAACTCTTACATAAAAATCAGAATAATTTTTCATTTTTTTGATAACATTCTTAAGAATTTTCCTCATAAATTTATTAGAACTGCGCACCAAACTCTTTCCTTCTAAGTTGTCTATGATAATTTACAGCAAATCTATGCGCTTCGTCTCTTATAGATTGTAATAACATTAAAGCCACCGAGTGCTTGCTTAAAATCAACACTTTTGGTTCATTTTGAAGAAAAATAATTTCACTCTTTTTTGCAAGTGAAATTACAGGAACATGTAATCGAAGTTCATCCAATGCACTCACAGCAGCCTTAAGTTGTCCTTTCCCACCGTCAATCAAAATTAAATCTGGCATTCTTTCATTTTTTCTTAATAATAAAGAGTACCTTCTAAAAACGACTTCTTTTATGCTCGCAAAATCATCTGCACCCATAACAGTTTTAATTTTAAATCTTCTATAGTTTTTTTTGTCCATAACACCATTTTGAAATCTTACCATAGAAGCTACAGCATTTGTACCTTGTAAGTTTGAATTATCAAATCCTTCTATTATTGTTGGTAAGCATTTTAGCCCCAATTCTTTTTTTAATTCGTTTACGCTATTTGCTCTCTGTATAAACTCATTTATTTCATCCTGCTTGATCTCGCTTATTATTATTCTTTCAGAGATGCTCTGTAACGCATAAAGTCTATCTCGTATTTCTTTTGCTTCTTCAAAGCGTAAATTTTGACTTAAATAAAACATTTTTGTTTTCCATTCCCTTTCAAGTTTTTTAAATCTACCACTTAAAAACAACTCAACACCTTTAGTTTTTTTTTTGTAATCTTCCGACATAACATTACCAAGACATGGAGCCAGGCATATTTCCATATGATGATAAATACAACCCTCAACTTTTTTTTTTATAGGGAGAAAACCTTCCACAAGATTCATCTTACAGTAACGAATTTTAAAAAGTTTTACAAGCCATCTAATAAGTTTTTTTATATAAAAAATTTTAGGATAAGGTCCAAAATATAAAGCACCATCTTTAATTTTTTTTCTTGTAAATACTAAACGTGGAAAAGATTCATTTATTGAAAACTTAATATAGGGATAAGATCTATCATCTTTCCACATAGAATTAAAATATGGCTTAACTTTATTTATGAGATATCTTTCAATTATTAAAGCTTCTCTTTCAGAAGTACATAAAATATAATCAATTTTTTGCATAGCTGTTACAATAGTAGCAGCTTTTGAATTTATATCAGCTCCAAAGTATGACGATATTCTTTCTTTGAGAACTTTTGATTTACCTATATATATAATATTGCCTGCACCGTCTCGCATAAAATAAACCCCTGGAAGTTTAGGAATTTGTGCAAGTTTATTACTTTTAATTTTCATGTACTTCATTTCCTAAATAAAGAATGCATAAGAATTTTTAATTCTTCGGATTTTAAAATATAAGAAACTACAATAAATGATATTACCCCAGAAATTATCGCAACTGGAACAGAAATAAATAAATTCAGTGAAACTTTACAAATACTCCAAGCCACTATACCACTAACAATAGAAGCAAAAAAAGACTTAAAAGTTGAAAATAATATTTTTTTTAAACCAAGTCTACCTATACGTAATTTAAGACACAAAATAAGCAACAAAAAATTAAAATAGGATGATACTGCTGTTGCAAAAGCAAGACCTCCTATCCCCATAGGTCGCACTAAAAGAATGCATAGAATAATGTGAAGAATCATAGATAATACTGCTATCTTAACAGGAGTCTTTGCATCTTGAAATGAATAAAATGCATTTGCAAAAATTTTTGCAAATGCATAAGCAGGAAGTCCTAAAGAATAGTAAAATAAAACATTATTCGTCATAAGCGATGCTAAAGAATTGAATTTACCATATTCAAACAAAAGTCTAACTATAGGTAGTCCTATAACCATAAGTCCTATAGCTGAAGGAAACAAAGTAAAAACTGTAAATCTAATAGAATAATTAAAAAAACTTTTAAGTGCTACCATATCTTTTTTTGCATACGCTTTTGACATAGCAGGCAACGAAACAGATGCAAAGGCAAGTCCAAAAATTGCTAACGGCATTTGCATAAGTCTATTAGCATAATAAAGTGCTGTTACAGAACCACTTCCTAAAAAAGACGCGTATCTACTATCAACAACAACATTTATCTGATCTACAGATAAACCTATTATTGATGGCACCATAAGAAGTGCTATTTTTTTTATTCCTGGATGTCTCAAGTCAATGTTGAATCTTAAACACCAACCTAAATTCTTAAGTTTTAAATATTGTATAAAAAAATGAAGTACTCCACCCACTACAATACTTATTGCAAGCCCTTTAATTTGATCGTTTTGTAAAAATATAAATGGAACAACTACAAGCATATAGAAAATTTCTGAAAAATTTGACACTGTTGGAGCTATGGCAGGAATAAAAAACGAACGTAAAACATTCAATACTGCAAGTAAAAAAGTTGCCAACCCTATAAAAATAACAAAGGGGAACATTAATTTTGTAAGTTCTATAGTAAGTTTTATTTTCTCTGAATTATTTGAAAACCCACTTGCAATTATTTTTACAAGATCCGTCGCAAAAAACATTCCCAAAATATATGCCACAATAAGCATAAACAGAAAAATCGTAAAAACTGTGTTCAAAAAACTTTGTGTCTCAATTCTATTTTTTGTACTTATGTATTCGCTAAATACTGGCACAAGTGCCGAAGTAAATGAGCCCTCCCCAAACATACGCCTAAACAAATTAGGAATTCGGGAAGCTAAGTAAAAAGTATCGGCTACTGACCCAGCACCAAATATACTTGCAACAAGTAGATCTCTTATGTATCCAAAAATCCTTGAAAGTGTAGTTCCAAAAATTACTCTACCTACATGTTTTACCAATATTTTATTATTCATCTTCCCTTACTGAGCTCACAAATTAAATTTTAACACATAAAATACTCATTTTGATATCACAAAAAAGAATAATTTGTGTGCTCCCGTATTAGCTTAATATTCGATTGCGACCTAAACCAAGTATTTTGTCGTTTTGCATAATGTCTGGTATCTTTTGAAAATTCTGCAATTAGATTGCTTTTAGAAATTTTATTTTCAATGTAATTTATTACATGTCTGTACCCTATGCTACTGAAAACCGGGCAATTCTTATCAAAACCCAAGTCTAAAGCTTTTCTAGTTTCTTCAATCATCCCATTTTCTATCATATACCTACATTTCTCATTAATTCTATCGTATAAAATTTTATTCTCAACTGATATACTATAATGTTTAAATCTATATCTTGGATATTTGGAACTAAAAATTTCTTGCATGGTTTTACCAGAAAGAATATTTACTTCAAGAGCTCTAAGCAATCTTTGCGGGTTTTTCTTATTTTTATCAGCCGCTACTGGATCCAATTTTAAAAGTTTGTCATAAAGTTCATATTGGGATTTTGTTCTCAATTTTTTTCTTAAACTCTCATTCGCTTTAGGCATTTCGTCAAGACCATAAAGCAGAGCATTAATATACAAACCAGTACCACCTACTATAACTGGGATCTTCCCTGATTTAAAAATTTTTAAAATTTTTAAATCAGCATCTTTAACAAAATTCCCAGCACTATAATTTTGATTTGGATTTATAATGTCAGTTAAATATTGTAAAACTCCATCAATTTTACGGACTCCATCGCGTAAAAAAACTCCATCTTTATTCGTACCAACATCTAAATACTTGTAAATTTGTCTTGAATCACAAGAAATTATTTCACCTTTTGCCCGCTTACAAAACTCAACAGCTTTCTTTGTCTTTCCACTTGATGTAGGTCCTGAAATAACAACAATGTTCATTTTTTCTCTTATTTTATCATTCATTATTTTATTACCTTTCAAGAAAAACTAAAAATAAATCTATTTTCTTTTGAAAAATTTTTCAAGTTCTTTTAAGGAAATCCTATAAACTGTTGGTCTACCATGTGGACATGTAAAAGGATACTCACATTTAAATAAATCATTTAAAAGTTTTTTTGCTTCAATAGACAAAATCTTATCACCTGCCTTTATGCTTGCATGGCACGCTGAACGAATAATTTTATCTTTCCTTTGATATATTTCTATATTTTTATCTTCCTCAATATCTGATATTATTGTTTTAACTATTTCCTTTATTGATACACAACCAAGCAGTGCAGGATAAGCTGAAATTCTAAAAGAATTGCCTCCAAACTCTTCTATATTTATTCCTATTTCGTTGAAAATATTTATATTTGCTTTTAAAAGCTCAAAAGTACTTTTGGGTAGACTAAAAATTTCAGGAATAAGCAAATCTTGCACTTTTATGATTTGATTGTTCAGTTCTAAAAGATACAATTCATATTTTACTCTTTCCGCAGCGGCATGTTGATCGAAAATATACAAATAATTATAGTTTTCTACAATAATATACGTCCAAAAAACTTGGCCTAGAATTCTTATATTACTGCAAAAACCTTCATGATCAAATTCTTTCTGTTTTGCAAAATCACTTGTAGAATTATTTATATATTGTTTTGGGAAATTATACTCATAATCACAATTTGATTTAGCTTTCTCTTTAATAAAAGTAGTAGGATATGGTAGAATTTCATCATAATTTTCCACCACATTTTTAAAATTATAGTTGGACATGTTGTTATGTAGCAAATTAATGGGTATTTGTGAAGGAATGTGCAATATAAGATCATTTTTTAATGCCCTAAAAAGTAGGTTATACACACCATTTTCATCTGCAAATTTTATTTCTCTCTTAGTTGGATGAATATTTACATCAATTTCTGATGGAGCGATAATAATATAAATTAAGATTCCTGGATGTCTATCGAATAGAGTGGAACTTTTATAGGCTTTGTAAATGCAATGTGTAAGGCATTTAGGATAATTTACAGATCTAGAATTAACAAAAAGATATTGATATTTTCTACTAGATAATGAATCATTCCTTCCAGTAAAATAAATATCTAAAGAAATTCTAGAATGTTCAACCTTTATATTTCTAAGATTTCTTGCAAAGTTTTCTCCTAAGACATCAGAGATTCTTTCCTTTTTTTTATCTGTTTTCAAAGTTGAAAAAATACTTTTGTTTTCAGAAAATATTTTAAAAGTTGTTTCTTGATTTGCAAGAGATATTTCTTCAATGGAACTTATAATTTTTGAACGCTCTATATAATTGCTCTTCAAAAATTTTTGCCTTGCTGGAGTATTAAAAAATAGGTTTTTAACTTCTATAATTGTTCCTTCGGCACCTGACCAAGGAACAATCTCAATATCTTTATTACCGTAAATTGAAAGTTTCCAGCCAAAATCTTCTATCCTTGTCTTTGTTTTCATTTTAAAATTTGAAACATTTGCTATAGAAGCAAGCGCCTCTCCTCTAAAACCTAGGGAACTAACATGAGATAAATCATCAAAATTTTTTATTTTACTTGTGCTGTGCCTCAATATGGAAAGTTCAAGATCCTTTTTATCCATACCAAATCCATTATCAGAAACTCTTATGAGCTTTTTGCCGGATTTTTCTATTTCAACTGTTATAGAAGATGCATTAGCATCCAAAGAGTTTTCTACAAGCTCTTTAACAACATTTAGCGGACGTTCTACAACTTCACCAGCAGCTATTCTATTTATCGTTTCCTGAGACAAAATATTTATAGGCATACACACTCTCTCTTCATTTCCTAATTATCTTCTTTCTTTTTATAAAATTTATAAGACGACGAACCTTAATTAACTTAAGTAGTATAATTTAAAAAATATAAAACTTGATTCAACTATCAGTAATTCTTCTTCCAGTTTCTCAATATGTTTAATGCTTCTATAGGAGTCAGAATACTTAAATTAATACTTTTTAATTCTATTAAAATCTGCGATTCTCTTTTACAAAAAGTCACAATTACAAGCGTTTTCATACTTTTTTTAATTCAGTAGATTTTGTCTCTAAATTAGTTAAAATTCTATATGCTCTATCTATAATTTGACTAGGTATTCCTGCAATTTTTGCAACATGTATCCCATAGGACTTCTCAGCACTACCCTTGACTATTTTATGTAAAAATAGAACTTCCCCATTCCATTCTTTAACATTGACATTATAATTTACTACTCCTTTAAGCGTTTTGGATAGGTTTGTAAGTTCAAAGTAATGTGTTGCAAAAAGCACTTTTGCTCCTGTATTATCAGCATTTACTCTAGTGGTATCATTTGCTAAAAATTCAATTATGGCCCAAGCAATTGACATTCCATCGTAGGTTGACGTCCCCCTACCAACCTCATCAAAAATAATAAGACTTCTTTTGGTGTATTGATTCAAAATATTAGCAGTTTCGATCATTTCAACCATAAAAGTTGATTCTCCACCAGCAAGATTATCCCCTGACCCAATTCTTGTAAATATTCTATCAATAAGTCCCACTTCTGCACTAGAAGCAGGAACAAAAGATCCAATTTGTGCCATTATTATAATAAGTGCAATTTGCCTTAGATAGGTAGATTTCCCAGACATATTAGGTCCTGTAAGTATCATTATTTTTGAGCTTTCACAAAATACAACATCATTTGCTGTAAATTCCCCATTTTTTAATATTCTTTCTACAACAGGATGTCTACCACCTTTAATAGAAAACCCTCTATCATTTGAAACTTTTGGACAAACATAATTATACTCCATAGCGTTTACAGCAAAGCTACAAAAAATATCAATTTCTGAAACAATTTGAGCCGTATTTAAGATGTCATAAGCGAAAAAAGATATTTCTTGTCTCAAAGCGTTAAAAATTTCAGTCTCTAGTCTTAAAATTTTTTCTTGTGAAGATAGCAGTCTTTCCTCAAAAATTTTTAACTCTTCAGTTATAAATCTCTCACCATTTACAATAGTTTGTTTGCGCAAGTAGTGTCTTGGTACCCGTGCAACATTTGATTTGCTAATTTCTATATAATATCCAAACACTGAAGTGTACCCTATTTTAAGATTACTTATTCCAGATGCAAGCCTTTCTTTAATTTCTATGTTAGATATGTAATTTTTTGTATCAGTTGATATCTTTCTTAAATTGTCAAGTTCAAGATTAATATTATTTTTAATTACGTTCCCATCTTTTAAAGATATTGGAACTTCGTCACATAAGTAAAGTGCGATTTTATCAATAACTTGAATATTTTCAGGGATGTCAATATTCAAACCATTCATAGATTTTATAATTTTTGAAATGTCACTTATTGTGTTTAAGGAATTTTTTAAAGCCACTAAATCTTTAGGAGTAGCAGTACTGGAATAAACTCTTGCAACTATTCTTTCTAAGTCTGAAATACTTTTTAGTTTCTCGAGAATTTTTTTTCTTATATTAGAATTTTTTAAAAAAAACCTTACAAAATTTTGACGTTTTTCAATCTTAGAAACATCTAAAAGTGGCTTTATGACCCACTGTCGCATAGTTCTTGCACCCATAGGTGTTTTTGTAGAATCTAAAATAAAAAGCAATGAATTTTCTAGTTTACAACTTGTCAAGGAATTAATAAGTTCCAGATTCCTTATTGTAACAGCATCTAAATACATAAAATCTGAACTTTTTATATATTTTATATTTGAAAAAATATTAATACTTCGCGGTTGCATTTCCTTTATGTAAGAAAGTAGTGCTCCACAAGCACAAACTATTTCTTTTTTATCGAGACCATTTTTTTTTATACAATCACAATCGATAAGTTCAGAAATTGTTTTTTTAGCATTATGAAAATTAAAAAAAGAAATATCTACACTAGAAATTAGGGATTTAATTGTAGATTTTAAACCTAAAATTCTTTTATCTTGCATATTAACAACAGGTATAATAAGTTCACTGGGGTTATACTTCATTACTTCATTTTCAATAAATTTTAACGTTGTTTCTGAAGTAAAAAAATCTCCAGTTGATATATCAGCCATAGCATAATAAGCGACTGACATATCGGATTCACTAAAAACAATTGACATCAAAAAATTATTTTTCTTAGACTCTAAGAGATCATAATCCAAAAGTGTGCCAGGGGTTATGACTCTTGTGACTCCACGTTTTACAATACTCTTCTTCAACACTGCTGATTCTTCAAGTTGTTCGCAAACAGCAACTTTCAACCCTTTACTTATAATTTTTTTAATATACGAATTTACTGAATGATAGGGAACTCCACACATTGGTACTCCTGATCTTTGCGTAAGCACGACTTCAAGAATGGGTGAGACTTTTATTGCATCTTCAGCAAACAGTTCATAAAAATCCCCTAAACGGAAAAGAAGCACTGCCTCAGGATATTTAGATTTAATATCCCAATACTGCTTCATTAAAGGTGTTAACCTTTCAGTATTCTCTTTAAAGTTTTTACTCATTTTTATATACTTCACAATTTCTATAATTAAAACACCTAGAAGGGTCCAACAACATTTTAGTTTTGATTAAAAATTTTTCAATATTTAATTTTGCACAAATTTTATACTTGCACGTACAAAAATTTATGCACTAAAACATAATCCTGAAATTTTAACAACACTTTGAGGATTTTTACAAAATAAAATCTAAAAACACTTTTGAGCTAATGGTATAACTTATAAATTCAATACTTTTTCATAATAAACTATTTGAAAAAATTTTAAAATACGAAACACCCAGATAATCTATGACTGTATCTTCATAAAATGTAATCAGATTTAATCTATTTTTAGGTAACAATCCCAAACAACGAATTTACTTTTGCTTCCACAATAGTTACATCTAACTGTTCGCCAAGACAATCAACATTAGCATTTTTTATAAAAACCTTACGACAGTTTCTCGTTCTTGCCTCTATAACACCATTTTCAACTTTTTCAACTAAAACCTCTTGTGTACTTCCTACCATTTTAGAAACAATCTCAGTAGAAATCTTATTTGATTCTTCAAGTACAATTGCATGGCGCGTTTTTTTATCTTTTAACGACACATTATCAATCATGGTTGCCGCTTTTGTATTTGGACGAGGGGAATATTTAAAAACATATAACCCATCAAATTTTATTGATTTTACCGCATTTAAAGTGCATTCAAAATCCATCTCTGTTTCACTTGGGAACCCAACTATAATATCAGTAGTTATATTTATATCAGGAACAGACTTTCTTAATTTATTAATTAAACCAAGGTACTGTTCATAACTGTAATTTCTATTCATTGCTTTAAGAACCTTATCAGATGCAGATTGTATTGGAAGATGAACATGAGAACAAACTTTTGCTTCCGTCGCTATAACATTTATCAACTCATCACTCAAATCTTTAGGGTGATTTGTCATAAATCTTATTCTTCTAAGATTCTCTATCATAACAATTTTCTTAACTAACATTGTAAAATTTACGTAATCATAATTATATGAGTTTACATTTTGCCCTAAAAGTACTATTTCTTTTGTCCCATTTTTCACCATTACAGAACATTTATTAAGTATTACCCTGTAGTCAAGACTTTCTTCTCTTCCTCTTACAAAAGGTACTATGCAATATGAGCAGTAGTTATTACAACCTCTAACAATAGTCATATATTTTACAATTTCAAGTTTTTGGGATATTTCCCCACTTTTCAATCTATTATTCAAGCCAAACAAATGCAAAATTTTTGAAGTAATTTTATCAATATTTTTTGATCCTACAATTAAATCAACACTGTTAAAACGTTCTTGAATTTTTAAACCAATCAGCTCAGCCATACAACCCACAACAACTATTCTTATATTTGGATTCTTTTGCTTAAATTTTTCTACTCGTCCAATATAAGAAAAGGCCTTTTGTTCAGCCTGTGATCTCACAGAACAAGTGTTAATTATAACTACATCAGCATTTGATATATCGTTTACCTTTAACGCTCCATAAGTTGAAAGGTATGAGTCAAGCATAGTTGAATCACAAACATTCATTTGACAACCCATTGTTTCAATTAAATAATTCAAATGTATCCTCTATGAAAAACATAATTTACAAAATTTTGTATTCAAAATTAATTAAATAGTCTGGCTTTTCATCAAAATCTTTTATTTTCAAATGTCCAACACCACTAGATTAATAAAACACAACACTTCTACCAACTTAATTTCAAATCAATAAGATTTTAACCAAATTGTTATTTTCTAAAATTTAAAATATCTCATAGCAATAAAAAGTTTTGATTTTAAATTAATATTTTAAAGCTCTATAAAACATTGGAAGGTGATATCTGCATAAGACGCATAGTAACATAAATTACCTATATTGCTACAAAATCCAAACAAAAAAGAAAAAGTGGTGGTGTGTCCTCTTACTATATAATCAAACCTTTCAATTATCACAAACAAGACAGCACTTCCATAAATGATTTTGACACTACTTGGGGTTTCCCACTAGAGAAAAATATTTTTAAATAAGATTAATTTCAATTAGTTACACTAACAGCATTTTTTATAAGACCTTTAGTGAAAAAATTTACGATAATCTCCACCATTTCGTGCGCAATTTTTATCTGAGCTTCTTTAGTAGAAGCAGCAAGATGAGGAGTCACAACAACGTTGTTTGTTTCAATAATGGTCCAATCTTCAGGTGGTTCCTTCAAAAATACATCAAGTGCTGCGCCCTTAACTTTTCCAGAATTAATGGCATTTGATAAATCTTTCTCATTAATAATAGCCCCTCTTGCACAATTGATAATTCTTACTCCGTCTTTCATTTTTTTTATAGAATTTGCATTTATCATACCTAAAGTATCATTATTTAAAGGTGAGTGTATAGAAATATAATCTGATTGGGAATAAATTTCATTAATAGTTTTTAATTCCACACCACTAATTTTCACAGATTTTTTATTTATAAATGGATCATAGGCTATTATTTTCATATCAAAAGCAAGCATCCTTTTAGCGACCTCAGTCCCTATTCTTCCGAGACCTATCAATCCCAAAATTTTTCCTGAAATTTCAGTTCCGAGAAAAGTTTTGCGTTCCCACTTTTTAGACTTTAAAGATTCATATGCTTCAGGTATATTCCTTGAGAGAGAAAGCATAAGACCTATCACATGTTCAGCTACTGAAATTGTATTTCCATCAGGCACATTAGATACAACTACTCCCTTTTGACCTGCCGCAAATATATCCACATTATCTATACCTGTACCGGCTCTCCCAATGAACTTAAGTCTTTCGGCTACACTAATTACGTCAGCCGTAACTTTCACTTCAGAACGTACTAAAAGCCCATCGTAATATTTTATAAGTTTTTTAAACTCTTCAGGATTAGGCTTATTATGTACTTCAACTTTAAAATCTTTATTTGAAAATAAGGCATCCATTCCTTCTACATTATTATAAGTCATTAAAATCTTATACATCTATTATCCTTTTAATAATTTTCTCATACTCGCAACGTAGTACAAATAAGTTATAAAGTTAAATTATTCATATACAAATATATTTATTATCCTTTTAAAAATACTTCTTCAGCTGCTGCTAGTGCTTTTCCTCTTTTAATATTTACACCTAACTTAAATAAAACCATCTCAAGACATGCAAAGCCGGCAAGTAAATCAATTTTACCAATGTAGCCCATATGGGCAAACCGTATAATTTTGCCTTTTAAATCTCCTTGTCCACCAGCTATAAATACTCCAAATTCCTCCTTCAATGTTTTAATTATTTTACCACCAATTTCAATCGGCACCAAAGCACTTGTAACAACATCACATGGAATCTCAGCAAAAAGTTCTAGTCCAAGAGACTCCATCACAGCTCTAGTTGCTCTTGCAAGAAGCCTAGATTTACTCCAAATATTTTCTAGACCGATTTCAGTAATAATTTTTAAAGATTCTTCTAGGGCTACAATAAGAGTCACAGGAGGAGTAAAAGGTGTCTCGTTTGTAGTGTAAGATTTCTTATATTTTTTAATATCAAAATAGAACTTTGGAATTTTCGAAACTTTTACAAGTTCCCAAGCTTTATCACTAAATGCTATAAAAGAAAGCCCAGGAGCAAGCATGAAACCCTTTTGTGATCCTGAAACAACTACATCAACTTTCCAATCATCCATTCTAAATTCCTGTCCAACAAGTCCAGAAATCGAATCAACAACTAAAACAGCACCTGTTTTAGAAACTATTTCCCCAATAGTTTTAATATCATTTACAACACCTGTTGATGTTTCTGTAAATGTTGTGTACACAGCTTTAATTTTTGGGTTTTTTTTAAGAACTTTTTCTACTTCTATAGGCTTTATCACCTTTCCCAATTTAACCGAAACAGAAATAACTTTTACTCCATACATCTGAGCAATTTTTATCCATCTATCGCCAAAATTTCCACAACTTGCAACTATAATTTCGTCGTCTGGGCTTAGAAGATTTACCACGGCTGCTTCCATTGACCCTGTTCCAGAAGCAGCAATCATGTACACTTCATTTTTAGTTTGAAAAACATATTTCAAACTTTGGGCAACATTTTTGTAAACGGCTCCAAATTCACTCGTCCTATGGTGAAGTACAGGTAATGCACCCTTTAGGGCAACTCTTGGTGGTATAGGAGTAGGTCCTGGTGTTAAAAGACAACGGTTCATATTTTTTTGATCCCCCCATTTTTTCTATTTAATTGATCCTTGTTTTTATTTTCAGGAGATTGCTGTATTGCTAAAGAAATCACTTTATCCATATGTGAAACGGGGATCATTTGTAACTTTTTTTTTACATCTTCTGGAATATCGGCCAAATCTTTCTTATTGCTCTCTGGGAACAGTATAGCATTTATCCCTTCTCTATAAGCAGCTAGAGTTTTTTCCTTAAGCCCGCCAATACCAAGGACTCTACCCCTCAACGTAACCTCACCAGTCATCGCAACTTTCTTTTTCACAGGCTTATTCATACAAACAGATGCAAGAGCAGTTGCCAAGGCAATTCCGGCACTAGGGCCATCTTTCGGTACAGCTCCTTCTGGCACATGAACGTGAAAGTCAGTATTCGAAAACATACTTTCATTTATCGCAAGTTTTTGCGAAACTGAACGAACATAAGTCAAAGCTGCTTGAACAGATTCTTTCATAACATCGCCAAGCTTTCCAGTAAGGACTAGTAATCCTTTGCCTTTCATCTTATTTACTTCTATTGTCAGAGTTTCCCCACCAAATTCAGTCCAAGCAAGCCCAGTAGCTACTCCTATGTCGTTTTCTGCTATTCTTTCTCTTTCATAATGAGCTATGCCAAGATATTTATTTAAATTATCAGGAGTAATTATTATGGACCTCAATCCTTTATCAAATTCAAACTCTTTAGCAACCTTTCTACAAATATTTGCAATTTCTCTAGTTAAATTACGTACACCAGCTTCACGTGTATAATTTTTGATAACTGCATCAAGTGCGCCCTCAGCAAAAGTAAATTCTCCATTTTTAAGTCCATGTTCTTCTAATTGTTTGGAAATTATAAAATTTTCAGCTATACGACGTTTTTCATCATCTGTATAACCAGAAAATCTTATAAGTTCAAGCCTGTCAAGGAGTGTATGTGGGATATTATTTAAAGTATTTGCTGTTGTTATAAACATAACGTTTGACAAATCAAAATCTACATCAAGGTAATGATCACTAAAAGCATAATTCTGTTCTGGATCTAAAACTTCAAGTAGTGCCGCAGATGGATCACCTCTCCAATCAGAACCAATTTTATCTATTTCATCCAAAATAAAGACTGGGTTATTAGATCCTGCTTTTTTCATAGACTGTATAATTTTACCTGGCATTGCACCTATATAAGTGCGCCTATGACCCCTTATTTCTGACTCATCCCTTACACCACCCATTGAAATCCTTATAAAATTTCTCCCAAGACTTCTTGCTACTGATTTTGCTATTGAAGTTTTGCCCACACCAGGGGGACCAATAAAGCAAAGGATCGGTCCTTTTATCTTTTGAACTCTTGACAAGACAGCAAGATATTCTAGAACTCTATCTTTAACTTTTTCTAATCCATAATGATCTTGGTCTAAAATTTCTTTAGCTCTTCTTAAATCTAAATTATCAGAAGTTGACTTTTCCCATGGTAAATCTAAAATCCAATCAAGATACGTTCTTATGACTGTGGCTTCAGGAGACATAAGCATCATTTTTTCAAGCCTTGATATTTCTTTTTCAGCAGCACATCTTGTACTTTGTGGCATGAGAGTTTTTTTTAGTCTATTTTTTAACTCATCAATATCTTTTTGTGCATCATCTTTTTGTTTAAGTTCTTTCTGAATAGCTTTCATTTGCTCTGTAAGATAATACTCTTTCTGGGTTTTTTCTATTTGATTTCTAACTCTGTTTTGAATGCGTCTTTCAATGTTTAATATTTCTATTTCTGTACTAAGTATTTGGATTATTTTTTCTAAACGTTCAATAGGATTCACAAGTTCAAGAATCGTCTGTTTATCGTTGTTTTTTATTGCAAGATGTGAAGCTATGGTGTCAGCAAGTCTTGCTGGATCTATAATATTATTCACAGAAACATAAATCTCCATAGGTATTCTTGAATTCAATTTTATATATTGTTCAAAAAGAGAAATTGAACGCCTCATAATTGCTTCAGCTTCAGGAGTTTTCTCAATTTTTTCATCAAAAACTTTTAAACCTACTTCAATATACCCTTTATCGCTTAATTTAAAGTCCGTCCACTGAGCTCTACTTATTCCTTCAACAAGCGCTTTAAGTGTACTATCTGGCATTTTTAACATCTGAAGCACTTCACAAATTGTTCCTATATTATAAACGTCATTTGGCGTTGGATCTTCAATCTGAATATTTTTCTGTGTAACAACAAAAACAAGTCTATTCGTCGCCATAGCTTCTTCCAAAGCTCTTATTGATTTCTCACGACCCACTGCAAGTGGGAGTACCATTGCTGGATACAAAATTATATCCCTTACAGGAAGAAGTGGAAGTGTATCAGGAATTTTTAAAATCTCATTTTTATCACCACTAACTCTATCCAATTCACTCATGCAGTCTCCTTTGTACTTTTATACACAAATTTCAGTTGTTCTTTTTTTTCTACAGCCTTATCTGTAACTATACTTTTTACAATAGAAGAATTATCTGGAACATCGAACATCACATCAAGCAACAATTTTTCTATAATTGATTTTAAACCTCTTGCTCCTAAGCCTCTTTTAAAAGCCTCGTCAGCTATTTTTTCTAAGGCTTTTTTTTCAAATTCAAGCTCAACATTTTCAAACTGAAACATTTTTTTATACTGCTTCGTTAAAGCATTTTTCGGATTTGTCAAGACGTGAACTAAATCCACAATTGATAGGCGATCTAATGTAGAAATTATAGGTAGCCTACCAACAAATTCTGGGATGAATCCAAATTTTATCAAATCCTCGCTTTCAACTCTAGATAGTAAAGAACCTTCAGAACTACTATCAATGCAACCTGCATTATCCGTTACAAAACCTAAAGTCTTCTTTGACAATCGTTTATATATTATGTTCTCAAGTCCCTCAAAATTGCCACCACAAATAAAAAGAATATTTACAGTATTTATTTTTATATATTCCTGTCTAGGATGCTTCCTGCCACCAGATGGTGGAACGCTAGCAGTTGTTCCTTCTAATATCTTTAGAAGAGCTTGCTGAACGCCTTCCCCTGAAACATCCCTTGTTATAGAAGGATTATCAGATTTTCTTGAAATCTTATCTATTTCATCAATATAAATTATACCACTTTCAGCTTTTTTTATATCAAAATCTGCGTTTTGAATAAGTCTTAAGAGTATGTTTTCGACATCTTCCCCAACATATCCTGCTTCTGTTAAAGCAGTTGCATCAGCAATAGCAAACGGCACATCGAGAATTTTTGCTAGGGTTTGAGCCAAAAGAGTTTTACCAGTCCCGGTGGGGCCTATAAGTAAAACATTAGATTTTTGAAGTTCGAGATCATCTTTTGATACAATTCCAGAAAATTTTAGCCTTTTATAATGATTATACACCGCAACTGCCAAAATTTTTTTGGAGTGTTCTTGAGCTATAACATAAGAATCAAGAGTTTTTTTTATCTCACTTGGTTTTAATAACTTTAACGTGTTTTTATCAGATTTTTCTTCATTTAAATTATTAAAAAGATTTAGCGAACTTTTTGCACACTCTTCGCAAATGTAAACGCCATTTACTCCAACTAATTTACTAAGATTCTTTTTTCCACAAAACATACAACATTTATCACTAAAATTGTTTTCCATTATGCATATAATTCCTTTGTCATTTCAAACTAACTATAACTTCATCAATGAGGCCATACTCTTTAGCTTCCTGAGCAGACATATAATAATTCCTATCGGTATCTTTCAAAATCTGCTCAGAAGTTTTTCCAGTATGCTTTGCGATTATTTCGGAAAGTTTTCTCTTTGTATAAATAACTTCTTTTGTTTCTATGCTAACTTCAGAAGCCGTGCCAGATAAACCTGAACCATAGATTAAAGGTTGATGAAGCATTATGCGGGAATGAGTTAAGGCATATCTTTTGCCTTTTGTTCCTGCAGCAAGCAAAACAGCTCCAAAAGACATTGCCATGCCCATGCAAATTGTAGTCACTGGGCTCTTTATAAACTGCATAGTATCATAGACAGCCAAACCAGCTGTGATCATTCCACCTGGTGAATTTATATACAGACTTATATCTTTTCCTGAATCTTCAGCATCCAAATACAAAAGTTGCGCTATTAAAATATTCGATGAATCAGTGGCAATAGCACCGTTTTGGCCACATATGAAAATAATTCTGTCTTTAAGAAGTCTAGAATAAAGATCATAAGTTACTGCAGCTCCTTGATTCCACCTTTCTATTACCGTAGGTACTAACAGTGACATAACTCCTCCCATACACAACCCTCACACCTGTGCTTTATACATGTCAAAAGATGCAACGTGATAACATAACGTGATAACATAAGATATCTATTGTTAATCAAGTTTTTTTGAGGACATAGCTTTTTCTTCTAACCTAATATTTGCATTATCAAGTAAAAAATCAAAAATTTTTTCACCTTTAAAGTATTCATCTACTGTGATATTTTTATTAGAAATAGATGTATTCAT
The DNA here is from genome assembly GCA_031290055.1 of Endomicrobium sp. GTDB lineage: Bacteria > Elusimicrobiota > Endomicrobiia > Endomicrobiales > Endomicrobiaceae > Endomicrobiellum. The sequence goes on from JAITOH010000053.1 coordinate 25,688, forward strand.
TCTATATTTCGCTGTGTCAACATCACACTCAGTTACTGTAAGCTTTTCGGATGATTGTATTGCATTTAAGATATAAAAAAGCCTTACGTTTTTTTCTGCCTCTTTTTTAAAATTTCTCTGTCCAAGTTCTATTTGTTTTTTAATGTATTCTTTTGGAACACCATGCATACTCATATATTTTCTCATTCTCTTAATTAAAATTTCTTTTTGACTCATAACTAGAGATTGTGGAACTTCAAACACATTTTTCTCAAGCAAATAATCAACTATCTGTTTTTCAATATTCATATTTTGACGAAGTTTTTCCTCATCTTCCATTGTTTTTCTTAATTTTAATTTCAAATCTCCGAGATTTTCATATCCAATATTTTTTGCAAAGTTATCATTAAGTTCTAGAATTTTTTTTTCTTTTATTCCAACTATTTTTATTTTAAAAATTATTTTTTTACCTGCAAAAGTTTTATTTGGGTAATCTACAGAATATTCTACTTTTACATCTTTTTCATCACCAATTCTCGACGCTATTAAAGAGTTTTTAAAACTTCTAACTGTATTCTCCAAACCTAAATCAATCACATGGTTTTTTGCAACAACATCAGTAATAATTTTTCCATCAGAGTCAAAAGCAATGTAATCCACATAAACAACACTTTTTTCTGTAGCTTTTCCTAATTTAGATGGGATAAGTTTAGCATTTCTATTTCTTAAAGCATCAAGATTCTCATTCAAACTCTCATCAGTAACTCTAAAAACTTCTTTTATTACCGGAATTCCTTTATAATCTTTTACATTGATTATAGGATGACA
>JAITOH010000083.1 GCA_031290055.1 Endomicrobium sp.
TTTGAAAGATTCTTACTTAAAATCGCTGTGCAAATATCAGCTAAATCTGTATCGAGTAAAGGCAAAATTACTTGCGTTTCAGGATCCCCAAAACGACAATTAAACTCCAAAACATACGGAGTAGACTTATCCATAATTATGCCAATATACAAAACGCCTTTATAATCAAAATTCTCAGATTTAATTCCATAAATAACTTTGCGAATTATTGTGTCTTCAACTTTTTTATTTAATTCATTTGTGCCAAAAGTAGCTGGAGCATATGCACCCATACCCCCAGTATTAGGGCCCTTATCGTTATCGTTTATTCGTTTATGGTCCTGCGAAACTGGCATTATAGAATAAGAAACACCATCGGTAAAAACTAAGTAAGAAAGTTCTTGGCCATCTATGTATTCTTCTATAACTACACTCGTACCAGCATCGCCCAAAATTCTATCTATCATTAATTGTTCAAGGATTTTTTTTGCCTCTTTTTTTTCGTTGCATATATAAACACCTTTCCCTCCTGCAAGTCCATTGGCTTTAATTACAATTTTTTTTTGGGATTCCAAGTTTCCCAAAAATTTTAGAGCCAAGTTAACATCTTTAAAAATTTTATGACGTGCTGTAGGAACATCATACCTCTGCATAAATTCTTTTGAATATACCTTGCTAGATTCAAGCCTTGCAGCAATTTTTGAAGGACCAATTATTCTCAACTCTTCGGCTTGAAAGTGATCAACTATTCCTAAAGATAAAGGGACTTCAGAGCCAACGAAAGTAAGACTTATTTTATTCGCTTTTGCAAAAGCGACGAGTTTATCAAAATTACTCACTGCAATATTCACATTTTCTGCAATTTGAGATATTCCAGCATTACCAGGCGCACAATATATTCTATTCACTTTAGGACTTTTTGAAAACTGACAACATAAAGCATGCTCCCTTCCGCCAGATCCCACAACCAATATATTCATACCATGCCTCGAATCAAGAATAACCTACTTAGAACGGCTTTAATAAACTCTATACCCTTACAAACAAAAATACGCTGCAGACTTTAATTTTCTAAAAATTTTCTCATAATTTATTTACCACGCAAAAAAGTTTTAAACTTTGGATTATGTTATAAAATAATAAGAATTTTAACAATAGTATCAAGTATCATGTTTTTTTAAATTGATAAGTGCATCTTTGCATCAAAAATTCCTATACAAAAAAACTATGCCCTAATTTATTTATGCAGAAAAAGACCCCAGTAAAAATTTACTGGGGTCTTTTTCTGCATAAATAAAAATTAATTAGACCTTTTTTATGTTTATTGCTTTGGGACCTTTATCTGAACTTACAACTTCAAATTCAACACTATCTCCCTCTGCCAACGACTTAAAACCATCAGATTGAATAGCCGAATAATGTGCAAAAACATCGCCTGATCCATCATCGTTGGAAATAAATCCATAACCTTTTTGGTCATTAAACCACTTAACTTTTCCTTGTGCCATCACTGCAACTCCTTATTTTTATCCACAACTGCAGATAACTAAATTCAACCACATAACATAAAGTGATCGTCTTGCGTTATTGTATAAAACAGTTATATAATTTGTCAAGGATATAGACCATAAAAGTAATAAAAGATACAAAAAATGAAAGAAAAAATATTAAAACTCTTCAAAAAATATCAAGTAGAAAGTATCCTTTTTACAAATACGAAGGAAATTTTTTATTTAACAATGGCCAAGTTTGACGGGTTTTGGATTTTAAGTATGGAAAACAAAACATACATAATTCATCAGAAAATGATTGAAAATCAAATAAAAGAATACTTTTTTAATTCTAATCAAATTAAGACAATCCCATATATATTCGTTACCACAGAATTACCTTTATACAAAAGTGTATTAGAAATATTAAAAAAAAATAAAATTGGTAGTCTGTTGATCGATTTAAAATATACTAACGCCTTAGATTTTACTTTAATAAACGAAAATTTTAAAAAAATGGGGGTTAACTTTATAAAAAAAGTGGGAGTTTTAGATAATATGCGAGTTGTAAAAACTACATTTGAGATTGAAAATATTAAAATGGCTTGTAAGATTGTATCTGAAACATGTAACGTAATTAAAAACGAACTGAAGGTCGGTTTAACTGAAATTGATATCCACTATAGAGTACTAGAACTATTTGCTAAAAAACAAGTGTCAGAAAGTTTTTCTCCAATAATTGCTTCCGGAATAAATTCAGCCGATCCACATCACATAAGCTCAAGCAAAAAAATAATCGAAAATGATATAATAATGATCGACATAGGATGTTTATACAATGGTTATTGTTCTGATTTGACACGCACATATTTTTTAGGTAGACCCAATGCCGGTCGAAAGGCAGTTTGGAATACTGTAAAGAATGCCCAAGATACCATTCTAAAAAAAATAAAATCCGGAATGCCTATATCTTATTCAGATAAAGTTGTAAGAAATGTAATATCAGCATCAGGATATAAAAAAAACTTCATTCATAGTACAGGGCATGGAGTTGGTACAGAAGTTCATGAGATGCCTTCGCTGTCTTCAAGTGCTAAAGGTGTCTTTTTAGCGAACAGTACGGTTACAGTAGAACCCGGTATATATATTAAGCATAAGTTTGGAGTAAGAATTGAGGATACAATACTGGTAACAAAAAACGGTTGTACAGTTTTGACATCAGCAAACTACTAACTTATAAGAAAACTAATGATTACAGCATCTGACTTAAAAAATAGAGTTAATATTTTAGTTGATGGGGAACCTTACCAAGTTATATGGTTTCAAAATCATAAGCCAGGTAAAGGTGGGGCGGTAATGCGTGTGAAACTTAGACATCTAAGGAAAAGTTGGACAATCGAACGTTCTTTCAGACCATCTGAAAAGTTTAAAAAACTAAGTTTAATAAAACGAAAAAAACAATTTTTATATAGAAATGGAAAAAATTTTAATTTTATGGATATAGTTACTTATGAGCAAACGGATGTTCCGATAGAAACTTTAGGCAAAAATTCAAATTTTCTTAAGGAAAATCTTGAAGTCGAAGCAACATATCTAGAAAATGAGTTTATGGGTATAGAACTCCCGATAATTGTAGAAATGATAGTAGTTGCAGCAAACCCTGGAATTAGAGGGGACTCTGTTTCTAATGTGACAAAAATAGTAACATTAGAAACAGGTTTAGACATACGCGTACCTCTATTTATAAAAAAAGGTGACAGAATAAAAGTTGACACGAGAACTGGAGAATACATAGAAAGAGTATAAATTAAAAGAGAAAGACTTTCTCTAAAAGTAAAACACTTAACGAGGTTAAAATATGACCCCTCAGGAAATTAAAGACTTTTTAAAATTAATAAGAAATACAGATATTGAAGAAATGCGATATCGAAGTGGAGAAAACTCCTTGTATTTTAAAAAAAGCGAAGTGGAACCTGCTACATTGCTTTCTGAAAAAAAAAATATCACGAACAAAGATAAAAAAGAAGAGGGTAAGAAATTACCTCTTGTCGCTATTAAGTCAACTGCAGTTGGAACATTTATCAGTTTTCGTGAGAGTGACAAAGCACCGTTTGTTATGGAGGGAGACAATATAGTTGTTGGGCAGAAAATCGGACAACTAGAAGCTATGAAAATCATCAAAGATGTTAATTCTAATTGTGAAGGTAAAATACTTAAAGTTTTGGTATCAAATGGACAACCAGTTGGATATGGACAAGAATTATTTTTAGTGGATGTAAACAAGCAATAAGAAAAAGACATAGTTTCCTTGAGGCTTTTAGATTTACATTTCTCCTATCACCTGATTTTTATATATCCGTTCTTAATTTGGGACACAGTTAAAAGGAGGCCTAAAATGTTTAAAAAAGTTTTAATTGCAAATAGAGGTGAGATAGCATGTAGAATTATACGAGGCTGTAGAGAGCTAGGTATTAAAACTGTAGCCATTCATTCAGAAATTGACAAAGAAAGCATGCATGTAAAACTTGCTGATCAAGCAGTATGTGTGGGTAGAGCAAGTGCCTCTGAGAGCTATTTAAACATACCTAGTATTGTTGCTGCTGCAGAAATTACAGGAGCAGATGCTATTCACCCAGGGTATGGCTTTCTGGCTGAAAATATTTACTTTGTAGAAGTTTGTGAGGCTTGCAAACTGAAGTTTATAGGTCCTTCAAAGACATCAATGGAACAAATGGGAGACAAAATTTCAGCTATAAAATTTATGAAAAAAGCAGGGGTTCCTGTAATCCCAGGTTCGGATGGTCCTGTCAATGCTGAAGA
>JAITOH010000088.1 GCA_031290055.1 Endomicrobium sp.
ATATAATCTCCTATAGACACTTCTTCATCAACATAATTCAAAACACGCTCGTCGATGCCTTCATAATGGCCACACAAGATGACCAAATGCTTAAACTTTGCAAGACGTCTCACGGTTCCATTGTTTAAAGTTTTGCCTTGTGGAGACATATAAATAACATAGGGCTTGGAGAAAAAATTTTTATAAACGTTGTTCTTTTTTTTAACTCCTACACTTCTAATTGCATCATATAGTGGCGCTACTTTCATAACCATACCTCCACCACCAAAAGATCTATCATCAATTTTCTGGTGCTTATCCTTGGAGAAAACTCTTATGTCGGTTATATTTATTCTAAAAATTCCCCTTTTCTTCGCTTTACCTATTAAACTTTCAGTTAAAGGACCTTCAAACATTTTTGGAAACACTGTAAGGATATCAATCTTCATACACATAATAGCCACTATATTCAAAAATGATATCCGTGGATTTTACTTGATTGTAAATACTTTCATATTTTTTTGGCAGTTCTACAAAAATTTTTCTTCTTGCAATATTAACTTCTCTTATTATATTTTTAAAAGCCGGAATCAAAACTTCCTCGTTATGATACTTTACAACCCAAATATCATTTGCACCTGTCAACAGTACATCAAAAATCACTCCAAGACGAATTCCGCTTTGATTGAATACTTCAAAACCTAAAATATCAGAAAACTTCCATTTAAAATTAGGGTTTTTACACTCCATTTTTACTCCACAACTTCAATAGTTGCCCTTTTGTCAATTTTTGCAAAAGCAGAATTTACAATAATTCTTATTGCTTTTATAATTCTTCCTTCTTTCCCTATAATTTTTCCCTTATCCGAATCAGCAACCTTTAGTTCTAAAACGGTTGTTCTTTCACCGACAATCTCTTTTATCTTCACTTCATCCGGACTATCAACCAAAGATTTTGCTATCAGAAGAACCAACTCTTTCATAGACTACCACCTCCATTAACAACAAAACTATTGTTTGTTTTTCGTTTGACTTTTTTTTATCAAAGCTTTTACAGTTTCTGAAGCTTTTGCTCCAGCACTTAGCCAATAATTCGCCCTTTCCAGGTTAACTTTAGATATCCCATCTTTTGCAATAGAATCATATTGACCTATGATTTCAATGGGTTTACCACTTACTTTAGCTCTCTGATCAATAACCACAACTCTATAGTAAGGTCTTTTTACTCTACCTATCCTCTGTAAACGTAACCTAACTGTCATACAATACTCTACCTCCTATTTCGGCAACATAATAATCTATAACTCGTACACTTAAGAAAAAACAACCAAATATTTTTGATACTAAATCAGACCGATGCAGATTGTATACAAATACCCTGTACTTTGTCAAACAAAAATAAGGTTTTTTTGGGTCGTGTAATTTCTAATAAATAATTAATGGTAGTTCTCTTTTATTTTACAGACTCCTCTATTGCTACGGCGATAGCTACCGATGCACCTACCATAGGATTATTTCCCATACCTATAAGCCCCATCATTTCAACATGAGCAGGAACTGATGACGAACCTGCAAATTGAGCATCTCCATGCATACGCCCCATTGTATCTGTCATACCATACGAAGCTGGACCTGCTGCCATGTTATCTGGATGTAAAGTTCTTCCGGTACCACCACCAGAAGCTACTGAAAAATATTTTTTACCGTTTTCAGAAGCCCATTTCTTATATGTTCCAGCAACTGGGTGCTGAAAACGAATAGGGTTTGTAGAATTTCCTGTAATAGAAACGTCAACGCTTTCTTTAATCATAACCGCTACACCCTCATTTACATCGTCTGAGCCATAAACTCTAACTTTTGCTTTAATCCCATCTGAAAATGAAGTTTCTTTTACAATTTTCAGTTTTCTTGTTGAATAAACATACTCAGTTTCTACGTAGGTAAAACCATTAATGCGACTTATAATGTAGCCCGCATCTTTACCCAATCCATTCAGAACAATTTTAAGAGACTCTTTACGAACCTTATTTGCCGTTCTTGCTATGCCTAATGCGCCTTCGGCAGCTGCAAAACTCTCGTGACCTGCTAAAAAGCAAAAACACTTTGTTTGTTCCCTTAGCAACATAGTTGCTAAGTTACCATGCCCAAGTCCTACAAGGCGTTGATCTGCTACTGAACCAGGAATACAAAAAGATTGTAGTCCAATACCTATAGATTCAGCGGCATCCGGTGCATTTTTAACACCCTTTTTAATTGCTATTGCTGCGCCTACTGTGTATGCCCAAACAGCATTTTCAAAAGCAATAGGTTGAATTTCTTTAACTATTTTTTCTATGTCAATACCTCTATTTGTGCAGATTCTCTGCGCTTCTTCCAAATTCTTAATTCCATATTTCTTAAGTTCAACTTCTATTTGTTTTACTCTTCTTTCATAGTTTTCAAATGTGATTGGCATAGTTATGCCTCCTTATTCTTTCCTAGGATCAATTTTTTTTACTGCTTCATCGAATCTACCATAAGAATTCACATTCTTTTCAAATGCTTCTTTGTGGAGAACACCTTTCTTAATGGATTCCATCATTTTGCCAAGATTGACAAATTTATACCCTATAATTTCATCATTTTTGTCTAACCCTACTTCAAGGATATAGCCCTCTGCCATTTCCAAATATCGTACGCCTTTGGCGTTTGTGCTATACATTGTACCTACTTGTGAACGTAATCCTTTTCCTAAGTCCTCCATTCCTGCTCCTATTGGAAGCCCACCATAAGAGAACGCAGTTTGTGTTCTTCCGTAAACTATCTGTAAAAAAAGTTCTCTCATAGCGGTATTTATGGCATCACACACTAAGTCAGAATTTAATGCTTCTAGAATTGTTTT
>JAITOH010000065.1 GCA_031290055.1 Endomicrobium sp.
AAAAGCAGTTCTTGAATTTGCAAAAGTGTTAATTCTCATACCAAACCAAGCTACACTATAGCTCCCTAAGATTCCTATAATGCTACAAAGTAAAACAGCAATAATTTTCACTACTTCAAAATGTTGTAATAATCCAAAGTATACAACTATTATATTTGCAAGCAAAAACTCAAGCATAATTATAAATTTCCCCTGAGTTATGAGATATGTTTTACATGTTTCATAGATAAGTTCCGAAGTTGATTCCATTAATTTATGTACTGGAAGGTTCTTAATTTTTAAGAAATGGTAAATTCCAAATAATAAACCAAAAATGCAAATAAGAAATCCAAAAGTTAAAAGAGTTTTGCCATTAACTATATTTTCCAAAAAACTAACTGAACTTAAATTTGGAATAATTAAATTCGCTTCACTCGCGAAAACTTTGCTGGTAACAGTGATAGCAAAAATAAAAACAAGTACAAACTTTTTCAATAAAAAAAATCTATTTAGCATAGTTGCCTCTCAATTAATTTTTGTGTTTTCTTAAATTCCTTAGAATGCTTTTTAGTCTCTGTATATATTCTGTATATATAATAACATAAAAAGCATGATGTTGAAACAAAAGATGTCTCAAGTTTTACTTTTTTGAAAGTTTTTATATTCTTGATTTTTTAATATTTCTTGCATTTTAAAACCCTTGTTTACTTTTAACACAAGTTTTTTGAAAAGAACTAAATAGAAAATTATAAATCAAGATACATACTAAACCAGTATTGTGGGGACATTAAAAACAACTCCCATAACATGATACAAAATTTTTAAAAAAACACGAATTTAAAGGTGTACTAATATCTAATCTTTAGTCTATTTATGTTCTGTAAAAAACTAGAAACTACTTTAGATCATTTTGATCTAAAGTAGTTTCTAGTTTTTTTGAAGGTAGTATGATAAGACTAGGTTTTCTGGAATATTTTATTGACTTTTTATTTCTTCTCTATCTAGATCGTTTTTTTGCTTCCCATATTTGTGATTTTGATTTCAATCGTAGCTTACTCCTTATCAAGGTATAGATTTTGTGAAGCAGACAAGTGGGAATTAGTAGTATGTTTTTTACTATTATATGCAAATGCAATTAGCATAACTGAATTCAAAAGTTACACTAATTGAATTATTTAGAAACTATGGTTGTAGAACTATTTTATTTAAAGTAGTTTTTGTTCATCGCTATGATCTGATCTACAAAAAGAGATAATATCTTATTATGTTGGTCGAAACGAGTAGATGTATGACAACGTGCTTAAAACATGATAAGTACTGCGTGTCAAATTTGTTTTGAAAAATGTATATTTATAGACTATTCTTTATGATTTCTGGTATATATTCTTCTACGCCGATTGCCATTATATGAACTCCATCTGCAAAAGAACGAAGTTTTTTAATAGTTTCAGAACAAATTTTTATACCTTCATCTAGGGGGTTAGTTGCCGAGTTTATTCTGTTTTGTATTTTTTGCGATATATTTATTCCAGGGAGAGATTGAATAAATTGCATAAATTTAGGAGACTTGATAAGAATTAGTCCTGGCAAAACTTTTACTTTTAAATGTTTCACTTTATTGAAAAAATCCTTGTAACCATGTATATCAAAAATTGCCTGTGTTTGAAAAAATTCAACTCCAGCTTTTACTTTTTTCCTGAACATTAAAATTTGTAAATCAATTGGATGTGCCGATGGATTTATGACAGCTCCAACACAAAATCTAGGACTACCTTGTAGTTTTTTTCCTGCTAAATCTACACCAGTCTCTAAAAGTCTTGCAGTTTTTATAAGTTGTATTGTATCTAAGTCATATACCGGTTTTGCCTCGGCATACTCAGCAACATTGGGATGATCCCCACTTAGAAGCAGAACGTTTTCTATACCTAAGATGTTTGCGCTTAATAGTTCAGATTGCAAAGCAATTCTATTTTTATCTCTTGCAACTAACTGCAAAATGGGCTCTAGTTTGTGTTCAAATAAAATTCTACTTATAGCAAGAGATCCTGCTCTCATAGATGCTCTCTGGTTATCAGTAACGTTTACGGCGTCTACATTCTTTAAATAAGTTGCTCTGTGCAAAAGAGAAGAAATATTTACACCTTTAGGAGGAAATAATTCTGCTGTTATCAAAAATTTATTTGATTTTAACTTTTCTTTAAATGTCAAAATTTATATTCCCTTTAATTTTTTTAGGTTCTATATACTGATTAAGGAATCTTTCAAATCCCTCATTATTTTTTAATTTTTTATAAATCAAGACCCAAAAACAATCTTTTGTTCCGTCTGTTTCGCATTTGCCATTGACAAACCCACCACAAGAACCGTTAACAAATCCTTTAGCACATACTGTCTTTGTATGGCATTGTTTTTTTTTGTAGTCATTTTTGTTTGCTAATTTTGAAACCGCTTTATCTAATCCTACCAAATTTATTTCATTAAATATATTGACAGCAGTTTTTTTAATCAACTCTATTTTCCCTTTGTTTTTTTTTGTAAACTTTGACAATACAAAATCAGATATTGGAGAAGATTTTGGAATCGGACCTGTCCCAAGTTTCATTCTAGGGAATTTATTAGTTTTTAAATAGCTTATTATAGAATTTATTCCGTTGTGTCCACCAGAAGAACCGGAAGTCCTTATTTTGTATTCACCAAGAGAAACTGAAAAATCATCACAAAAAACAAAAATTTCTTCGGGGTTAACTTTATAATACTTCACAAAATTAGAAACAGCAATTCCTGAAAAATTCATAAATGTTGTCGGTTTTAAAAGCCATCTTTTATAATTTAGACTTTCATAAAAAGAAA
>JAITOH010000079.1 GCA_031290055.1 Endomicrobium sp.
ATTTGCTATAAGAGAAGGTGGAAGAACAGTTGGATCCGGTGTTGTAACTGAGATAGTAGAGTAATGTCTGGTAAAATATATTATCTGTAGTTGTGTGTGATGGTTTATTGTTGAAAAAATCTTAAAACACATTAACTTTTTGTGTTGTAGTGTGTGTGTAAGAAATATATTTGTAAATGGAACAGGGTTGATTTATGGCAAATGAAAAAACAGTATCTACTCAGCGTTTAAGAATCAAATTGCGGGCATATGATCACAAGATGTTAGATGATTCACTTGCTAAAATTGTAGAGACAGCAAGACGCACCGGTGCAGCTATAACTGGCCCAGTGCTTTTGCCTACCAATACAAAGAAATATACGGTTAATAAATCTGTTCATGCAGATAAAAAATCACGTGAGCAGTTTGAAATGCGAATACATAAAAGATTGATTGACATTCGTGATCCTTCTTCGAAAACTGTTGAAGAACTAATGAAACTTGATTTACCGGCAGGTGTTGACATTGAAATTAAAATGTAGTTAAAAATACTGAATTTTAGAGAGAACATATGTTAAAATCAATAATTGGCGAAAAATTAGGTATGACGCAAATTTTCGATAATAAAGGTAACATTGTGCCTGTTACGGTGGTGGAAGCTGGGCCTTGTATTGTAACAGGTGTGCGTGTAATCGATAAAGAAGGGTATTCCGCTGTTCAATTTGGCTTTGGAGATAAAAAAAAGAAAAATCTTACTAGGTCTCAAGCAGGATTTTTTAAAAAAAATAATCTTTTACCAAAAAAAATTATCAAAGAGTTTAGGATAGCTGATTTGGATGAGTTCACTTTGGGCCAAGAAATAAAGGTAGATCTGTTCAAACCCGGTGATTATGTTGATGTTTCTGCGATCTCAAAGGGTAAGGGCTATGCTGGAGTCATTAAAAGACATAATTTCAGTATGCAATCTGTTACTCATGGCCAATCTGACAGAACGCGTGCTAGAGGATCAAGTGGTGGACAAGGGCCACAAAAAGTTTTAAAAGGAACTAAAATGTCTGGACATTTAGGCTGTAAATATGCTACAATACAAGGATTGCTTGTTGTTAACGTTAATATTGAAAACAATGTTTTGCTTCTTAAAGGTTCTGTTCCAGCTGCCAAGAATGGGATACTGTTTATAAGTGCTACGGTTAGGAAAGTCCCCAGCAACTCGGAAAACAATTAGAAGTTAATTCCTAAAAAGGGGAGTAGCATTATTCTTATGGTTTTTGTATTTCTGGGAAGAGCTTGTGTGATTTGTATAAAAGTTTAAGAAGTAAACTTTAGTATAACTTCTTGAGTTTGTTAAAAGAGGGAGAAATGGAGACAGCAGTTTATAATGAAAAAGGTTGTGAAAAAGGTAAGATAAAACTCCCCAATTTTTTTACTTCTAAGGTATCTAGTGGGCTTTTGCACGAATTTATTACGGCATATTTGGGTAATCAAAGATCTGGTACGCATAAAACAAAAACAAGAGGTGAAGTGGCGTTTTCAGGTGCTAAACCTTGGAAACAAAAGGGCACTGGTAGAGCTCGTGCTGGTCAGAGAAATTCCCCTTTGTGGAGAAAGGGCGGAATCATTTTTGGCCCTCGGCCAAGGAATTATTATGTAAAAATGCCGAAACTAAAAAAAAGGCTTTCTCTGAGCATGGCTTTTTCTGCACAATTTAAAGATGGAAACATAGTAGTCGTTGATCCTGTAAAAGTTTCTGAGATAAAAACAAAAAAAGTACTGGAACTGATAAAAAATCTTAAAATTGATGAAAAAAAAATTCTTTTTATCATTTGTAACAATCTTGATTTCAAAGTTGCATCTAGAAATATAAAAAATGTTATGGTTGAAAATTTTAGTAATATAAATGCATATAAAGTTCTTTGGGCTGATAAGTTGGTTATTGATTTTGAAGTTATTAATTTAATAAGAAAAAAATCTTTGTTAAACAGAAAAAAGTGAAAGTTTATTATTTCACAACAAGGAAAGAAAATGGATATTAGAAGAGTTATTAAAAGGCCTATGGTAACAGAAAAATCTACGATAATGAAAGAAAAGAGCAACATGTATACTTTTGTTGTAGATAAGTGTGCAAATAAATTCCAAATAAGACAAGCTGTAGAGACTCAATTTAAGGTAAAAGTGGAAAATGTTAATACTTCAAACTATTTGGGAAAAAGTAAAAGGGTGAACAGCCGTATTGGTTATAAAAATGATTGGAAAAAGGCACTGGTAAAGCTTAGTAAGGGCCAAGAAATTCAAATGATTGATGAATCTTAGTTAAAATATATGGAGTAGTTGGCAACTGAACATTTTTGTGTATTTAAAAGCATTTTAAAAAATAGCAGGGGTCTTATTTGATTATAAAAATGACAATTCCATGGACGTAGGTGGAGCTGTAAAATTTTATCCAATGGTACAGGGAGTAGTATGCCGATAAAAACATTTAAGCCTTATACTCAATCGAGAAGAAAAATGTCAGTTTCAAATTTTTCAGATATAACAAAAACTGATCCTGAGAAATCTTTGATAAAAATAATAAAAAAGAAAGGTGGGCGTAATAATACTGGTCAGGTAATGGTTCGTTTCAGAGGTGGTGGACACAAAAGATTTTATAGAATTATTGATTTTAAGAGAAATAAACATGATGTTTTAGCAGAAGTGGTATCAATAGAGTATGATCCTAACCGTTCAAGCAGAATAGCACTTATTAGATATAAAGATGGTGAAAAAAGATATATAATACACCCTGTGGGTGTGAATGTTGGGGATTTTCTTATATCTGGTCCTGATGCTGAAATAAAGCCTGGAAATTCCCTGCCTTTTACAAAAATACCAGTTGGTACTTTTGTGCATAATTTAGAATTAGTGCCGGGTAAAGGAGGGCAGCTTGTTCGTTCTGCTGGTACCGCAGCTCAACTACTTGCGAAAGAAGATGATTATGTTCGTGTAAGAATGCCTTCAGGTGAAATAAGACTTATTAGAGCGAATTGTTATGCGACGATTGGACAAGTTGGAAATCTGGATCATGAAAATATTACGCTTGGATCTGCAGGAAGGAGTCGTCACATTGGGAAAAAACCTCATGTCCGCGGAACTGCAATGAATTCTGTTGACCATCCACACGGAGGTGGAAGAGGAAAGTCTAAAGGAAATAATCAACCTAGAAGTCCTTGGAATCAACCTGCTAAAGGTTTTAAGACAAGATCTAAAAAAAATTGGGATTGGGTAATTGTGAGCCATCGTAATATTGTAAGGAGAAATAAATGAGTCGTTCAATAAAAAAAGGTCCTTATATAGATGAGAAACTTTTGAAGAAGATACAAAATTTAAATAAAGTTGGAGATAAAAAAATTATTAAAACATGGGCCAGGTCAAGTGTTATTACTCCAGAATTTGTAGGACATACTATAGCGGTACATAATGGAAGAAAATTTCTTCCTGTGTTTATATCAGAACAGATGGTAGGTCATAAACTTGGCGAATTTTCTCCTACGAGGACTTTTAAAGGGCATGGAGGAATGACAAGGCAAGAGACTTCACTAACTTAAAAGAAAATATATATATGCGAATTCATACATATAGGTACTTGTTTTAAATTTGCTATTTGCTGATTTTTTAAAAATCTCTACTCGTTGAATAAAAAGGTGTAATGAAATGCAAACAAAAGCAACGGCGAAGTTTGTTAGATTGACTCCAAGAAAAGTAAATCAAGTTCTTATGCTTGTAAAAGGTAAAAAAGTTGAAAAGGTATTCGAAATTCTTTCTTTTCTTCCTAAATCTGCTAGTGTACTTGTTAAAAATGTTTTAAGAAGTGCAACATCAAATGCAGGCTGTCTTGAGGATTATTCATCCCTAAGGGTAAAAGAGGCATGGGTTGGTGATGGTCCCGTACTAAAGAGAATGAGATCTGGATCTCGTGGTAGGAGTATGCCAATAAAAAAAAGAACAGCACATCTTACAATAATTGTTACAGATGTAGATGTGATTGCTGGGAAAAGGGGAAAATAAGGTAAAAATTTTTAGAAAGGGAAAAATAATAAAATGGGTCATAAAGTACATCCTAAAAGCGTAAGACTTGGTTATATTAAAGATTGGGATTCCAAGTGGTTTAATTTGAAAGAAATGCCTAATTTTATAGAAGAGGATTATCGTATAAGAGTTTATTTGAAGGATAAGCTTAAATTGGGTTCTATATCAAAAGTTTGTATTGAGAGACCAGGCAAGTATGTACGTGTGAATATTTATACGTCTCGTCCTGGAGTTGTTATTGGCAAAGGTGGGCAAGGTATTGAAAATTTGAGAAAAGAAATAGAATTGATGACCACAAAAAAGACATTCGTGAATGTTTTAGAAGTTAAAAGACCTGAAGCGGATGCTCAACTTGTATCTGAAAGTATTGCTTTCCAATTGGAAAAGCAAATCGCTTTTAGACGGGCAATGAAGAAAGCTATTGAGAGAGCGATGAGTGTGGGTATACAAGGAATAAAAGTTATGGTTTCAGGCAGACTTGGTGGAGCAGAAATTGCTAGGAGAGAATGGCTTAAAGAAGGAAGAGTTCCTTTGCAGACATTTAGGGCTGATATTGAATATGGTTTCTCGGAAGCTTGTACAACTATGGGTAAGATAGGTGTGAAAGTTTGGATATTTAGAAAAGAATTTTTTAAGAAAACACCTAGAGATTTATTTGATGAAATAAAATTTACGGATACTTCAAACATTGTGGAGCAAGTAAAAAACGAGAGGAGATTTTAAATAAATTTGTAATTTAAAATTAGAGGATTTCGTATATGTTGATGCCAAAAAGAGTAAAATATAGAAAAGTACACAGAGGAAGGATGAAGGGTAAATCCAAAGGTGGTAATTATTTGGTTTTTGGTAAGTACGGTCTGCAAGCTCTTGAGCCTGTGTGGATAAATAGTAATCAAATAGAAGCTGCGCGCGTTACGCTAACAAGATTTGTGAGAAAGGGTGGAAAAGTTTGGATTAGGATATTTCCTGATAAGCCGGTTACAAAAAAACCTGCCGAAACAAGAATGGGAAAAGGTAAGGGTGATCCGCAATTTTGGGTTGCTGTAGTTAAGCCTGGAAGAATAGTGTTTGAAATGGAAGGGATCGTAGAAGTAGAAGCAAGAAGAGCTTTGGCGATTGCTTCAAGTAAACTTCCTATGCGTACGAAAGTTTTAGTGAGAGCTGATATCTGAGGATATAATGAAAAGTAAAAATTGGAACGAGATAAAAAATATGTCAGAAATCGAGCTTAATGTAAGGCTTGATTATTTACAAGACAGAATTTTTAAGTTAAGGTTTCGCAACTCTATTTCTATTTTAAAAAACCCTCTTGAGATAAGAGAAATAAGAAGAAACATAGCCAGAATTAAGACGATTCTTACTATAAAAGGAAAGTCCAGTCCAAATAAGATAATGGGAAGGGAGAATGTTAAAGCGAAAAAAACGCAAGTGTCGTGTAGGTATAGTTTTAAGGGACAAAAGTGATAAAACAAGACATGTTTCTGTTGAAAGAACTCATCGCCATTCTTTTTATGGTAGGGTGCTTCGTACTAAGAAAAAATTTCTTGTTCATGATGAAAAAAATATCTCTCGTATAGGTGATGTAGTTGAAATAATGGAATCGAGATCGTTTTCAAAAACAAAAAAGTGGGTGTTAGTTAGAATTATAAATAAAATGTTGCCAATATGAATTGAGTTTTATGTGAAGGATATTAAAAATGATTCAGGAGAGAACTGTTTTAAATGTTGCTGATAATTCTGGTGCGAAATTAATTCGTTGTTTTAGAGTTACCCAAGGTTTAAAACGTCGTTATGCAAGTTTAGGTGATGTAATTCATGCTTCGGTACGAAGTGCATTACCACGATCAAACATTAAAAAGGGTGATGTTGTAAAAGCTGTAATAGTTCGTACGGTAAAAGAAATTCGTCGTCGTGATGGAACATATATTAAGTTTGATGACAATGCGGCTGTTATTATTAATGATGAAGGCGAACCAAAAGGGACTCGTATTTTTGGGCCGGTTGCGAGAGAACTTAGAGAGAGAAATTATCTTAAGATAATTTCTCTAGCCCCAGAAGTGGTATAATGTTCGCTATTTTTCAAATCTTCATTTATTTTGAGATGTTTTTTTGTTGTTTAGATGTTTGATAGTAGAATTCTATGTTAGTTGTGTGAGTTATAAGTTTAGACTTCAACTTTTGTTAGCAGGATATTTTGTGTGTGATGTTGTTTTTTCTTGGAGATGTTGGTGAAAAATGAACCGGGGTGTGGTAAAAAGAATGCTTAAAATTAAGAAGAAAGACATAGTAGTGGTTTTATCCGGCAAACATAAAGGCAAAAAAGGCGAAGTTCTTAGAGTTTTTCCCGGGGAAAATAGAATTGTTGTTGAAAAAATAAATTTTGTAAAAAAACATGTGAAATCTACGAAGAAAGAAGTAGGTGGAATTCGTGAAATTGAAGCTCCTATTTGTATTAGCAAAGTAATGCTTATATGTCCAAAGTGTAATCAGGCATCTAGACCTAAGTTTGATAAATTATCTGATGGAAAGAAGGTAAGAGTTTGTCGCAGATGCGAAGAAATGATAATTTGATATATTTGATATATGTAAAAATAAGATTTTTAGTCGATCCAGTTGTGGTCTAGTCTTGAATGTGTCTTTGTAGCCAGTATATAGATAAGAAAAAGGAAGGGGGCAAGAAGAATTTATGAATAAGAGTAATGAACCTCGTTTAAAGAAGCTTTATAAAGAAAGTGCGATGGATAGCCTAAAAAAACGTTTCGGGTTTAAAAATATTCACCAGATTCCTAAACTTATGAAAGTTGTTGTGAATGTGGGTTTAAGTGAGGCAAAAGAAAATATTAAAGTCTTGGATATTGCGGCTATTGAACTTGCCGCCATTACTGGCCAAAAGCCTCTGGTGTGTCGTGCAAAAAAATCAATATCAAATTTTAAAATTCGCCAGGGAATGCCTATAGGTTTAAAAGTAACATTAAGAAACCTAATTATGTATGAGTTTTTAGATAGGCTTATTAAT
>JAITOH010000033.1 GCA_031290055.1 Endomicrobium sp.
TCGAGCTGTTTCTTCCGAAAGAAATAATCCTGTTGACTCTACAACATATTCAGCACCAACAGCTCCCCATTTTAAATTTTCTGGGTTTCTCTCAGCGGTTACCCGTATAGAGTCGTTACCAACAACTAAATTGCCACAATTTACTCCCACAGTGCCACCGAAAGCTCCATGAACAGAATCATATTTTAACATGTAAGCCATATAGTCGACACTAAGTAAGTCATTAATAGCAACCACCTGAATATCGTTTCTAGCTTGCGCAGCACGAAGTACTAAACGACCTATACGACCAAACCCATTTATTCCTATTTTAATCCCCATGCACACCTCCGTATTTTTATACAATTTTTTCAACTCTACATATCTCCATAAAATCTCAACTCTACGCGAGTTGTAAGAAACAACGAGTTATAAAACTTGATCGAAACGGTACAAAATATTATACTCAATTGTCAAGTGTTACCAAAATTTCATAAAAGAAGGTACAAAAAGTGAACGTTACAAAAAAAATTATGTCAAAACATTTATTGGCCGGAAGACTAGAAGCAGGAGAAGAAATTGGAATTAGGATAGATCAAACTCTCACACAAGATGCCACAGGCACTGTAGCATATTTACAATTTGAAGCAATGAACATCCAGAAAGTAAAAACAAAACTATCAGTAAGCTATGTGGATCATAATACTTTGCAGTCAGGTTTTGAAAGTGCTGATGATCACAAATTTTTACAAACTGTGGCCACAAAATACGGAATTGTTTTTTCTCCAGCTGGAAATGGTATTTGCCATCAGGTTCATCTTGAAAGATTTGCAATCCCAGGGATGTCTCTGATAGGCTCAGATTCTCATACACCTACATGTGGTGGAATGGCTATGCTAGCGTTTGGTGCTGGTGGACTTGATGTTGCCTGCGCTATGGCAGGTCAACCTTTCTTTATAGCAATGCCTAAAGTTGTAAAAGTGAATCTCAATGGAAGGCTTAGAGATTGGGTTAGTGCAAAAGATATAATTCTTGAACTCCTAAGAACCCAAAGTGTTAAGGGTGGCATAGGAAAAGTATATGAATTTGATGGTGATGGAGTTGAAACTTTATCAGTACCAGAAAGGGCAACAATTACAAATATGGGAACTGAGTTAGGTGCAACTACAAGTATCTTCTCATCTGACAACATAACAAAAGATTTTTTAGATAAACAAGGCAGGGGGTCATGTTGGACAAGAATTGAAGCTGATAAAAATGCGAGTTATGATGAAGAAATTACAATAAATTTAGACACTCTAGAACCTTTGATAGCTGTTCCGCATATGCCTGATAATGTAAAAAAAGTTAAAGATTTAGAGGGTACAAAAGTGGACCAAGTTTGTGTTGGTTCATGTACAAATTCGTCACTTTCGGATATGCTTTTAATATCTGAAGTCCTAAAAGGTAAGAAAATAAATAAAAATACAGACCTTGTGGTTTCTCCAGGTTCGAGACAAATAATCTCAATGCTTTCACATTCAGAAGCATTGTTCAACATTGTAAAGAGTGGTGCTAGAATCCTTGAGAGTGCGTGTGGACCATGCATAGGGATGGGACAGGCTCCTAAAAGTGGAGGTATATCGCTCAGAACTTTTAATAGAAATTTTGAAGGTAGAAGTGGAACAGAAAACGCTCAAGTATACTTATGTTCTCCGGAAACTGCTATTGCTACTGCTTTAACCGGCGAAATTACAAATCCAATAGAATATTTTGATGTAAAACCTCGGATAGTACTTCCCAATGTTTTTTTTGTAGACGATGTTCAATTTCAATTTCCACCAATAGAACCCTCAAAATCTGAAAAAGTTATAAAGGGACCTAATATTAAATCTCTAGACGAGTTTTCCGAATTGGATAATAATTTAACTGGCAAAATAGTTTTAAAAGTTGGTGATGATATATCAACTGACCACATACTTCCTGCTGGGGCAAAAATTTTACCATTGAGATCTAATCTTCCAGAAATATCAAAATACACTTTTTCGCTCATAGACAAAGATTTTGCGTCAAGGGCAATGTCAACTCCAAATGGAGTTATATTAGGTGGTGATAACTACGGGCAAGGTTCTTCGAGAGAACATGCTGCTTTGGCTCCTCGTTACCTAGGAATAAGAGTAATTTTGGTAAAATCTTTTGCGAGAATACATCTTGCAAATCTCATAAATTTTGGATTAGTACCACTAACTTTCAACAATCCATCGGACTATGCTAAAATAAAACTCGGGGATGAAATTAAGTTCGAAGATATAAGAAATACCATAAAATACAATGGAACGCTTTTTGCAAAAACCACTAATAAAATATTTAAAGTAGTTTACGATCTAACACAAAGACAAAAAGATACCATCTTCGCTGGAGGATTATTGAATTGGATCAAATCAACAACCTAAAACATTTAATTGTGGCCACGTGAATTATGTACAAATAAAATAATTTTTTGATATAAAATTGTAAACTTACAGAGGTTATATGAAGCTAGGTATGATTGGATTACCTAACGTAGGAAAGTCAACGTTGTTTAACGCCATAACAAAATCATCTGCAGAGGTGGCAAATTATCCATTTTGTACTATTGAACCAAATATTAGGTCTATTACTGTACCGGATAAGCGTTTAGATTTTCTGGAAAAATTTTATAACTCAAAAAAAAAAACACCTTCAACAATAGAATTTTTGGATATTGCTGGACTTGTCAAAGGTGCATCGTGTGGCGAAGGGTTAGGAAATCAATTTTTAGCGACTATAAAAGAAACAAATGCTGTTCTTCATGTGGTACGATGTTTTGAAGACAAAGATATTATGCACTTTATGGGTAAAGTTAATCCTTTGAGAGACATAGAAACTGTAAATTTGGAGCTTATATTTGCTGATTTAGAATATATTTCAAAAAAAATAGAAAAACTTAAAAAAAATAAGAGATCTAACCTCGAAAAGACATCTACTGAAAAAGAATTCGTATTAAAAATAAAAAACCATCTTGATTCTGGGAATCCTGTGAGAACGCTCAAACTTAACAATGAAGAAAAAACAATGTTAAAAGAGCTCTCTTTAATAACATCCAAACCAGTTTTATATGTTTGCAATGTTGCAGAAAACGATTTGTCTACAATGGGAAATGAATATACAAAAATTGTTAAAGAATTCGCAAAAAAAGAAACAGTACAAGCAGTACAAATATGTGCAAAATTTGAAGTGGAAATTTCTAAACTTCTAAAAATCGACCAAGATTCATTTTTAAAAGATTTTACCATGCAGGGGATTGGATCAAACTTCTTGATAAGAAAAAGTTATGATTTGCTTGGAGTCGAAACATTTTTTACTGCAGGAGAAAAAGAGGTAAGGGCATGGACCATAAGAAAAGGTCTCTCGGCACCTAAAGCTGCTAGCTTAGTTCATTCTGATTTTGAAAGAGGGTTTATACGCGCTGAAATTATGAACTTTGATGATTTACTTAGACTTGGTAGCGAGAAAGCTGTGAAAGAGTCCGGACTTTTGAGAAGCGAAGGGAAAGAATACTTGGTACGTGACGGAGATATAATAGAGTTTCGTTTCAATGTTTAA
>JAITOH010000049.1 GCA_031290055.1 Endomicrobium sp.
CGGCTTTTATAATCTACAATCACTATTTCTTTTTTATCATTTAAAAAATTTAAGATAAATTTTTTTGCATTTTTAAAACCACCATCTAAGTATACTGCTCCAGTAACAGACTCAAATACATTACACAATAAACTTTTCTTCTCTCTAGATTTTTCTGTATTTTCACTTTTCCCCAAAAACATGTAATTTCCCAAATTTACTTTCCTTGACCAATCACTCAAATTACAAGATGACACCAAATGAGCTTTAAGCTGAGATAATCTGCCTTCATCCTCGTTAGGATACCTTAAATACAAAGTCTCTGCAACAACAGCAGAAATAATGTTATCCCCTAAAAATTCCATACGCTCATTATGCTTTTTCCCTCCACTTTCAATTGAAAAAGATTTGTGCGTCAAAGCGACAACTAAAACTTCAGGATTTTTAAATATGTACCCAATAAGACATTGAAGATTTTTAAGAGATTTTGTCAACATATTTCTTTATTACAAGAGTCGCATTATGTCCACCAAAACCTAGGGAATTTGAAATAGCGCACTCAATCTGCTGATTTCTCGATATATTTGGAACATAATCTAAATCGCATTCTGGATCGGGTACCTCATAATTTATTGTAGGAGGTATGAAACCCTCTTGTATTGCAAGAACTGTGGCTATAAGTTCTACAACTGCAGCTCCACCTAAAAGATGACCCGTCATAGATTTAATGGATGAAACAGGAATTTTATAAGCTCTGTCACCAAAAACTTTTTTTATCGCAAAAGTTTCAATTTTATCATTTAATACTGTTGACGTGCCATGCGCGTTAATATAATCAACATCATCCTTAGAAATATCAGCATCTGTTATAGCTTTATTCATGGCCAAAATAGCACCCTTCGCTTCTGGTTCTGGAGCCGTAATGTGATATGCATCTTCAGACGCACCATATCCTGCAAGTTCAGCATAAATTTTCGCCTCTCTGTTTAACGCATGCTCCAAAGTTTCAAGAACTACTATGCCACCACCCTCGCCAATGACAAACCCATCACGATGTTTGTCAAAAGGTCTTGAAGCTTTTTTCGGGTTATCATTCCTCTGCGAAAGAGCCCTCATAGAACAAAAACCCGCAACTCCTAGAGGACATATTGCTCCTTCTGCTCCGCCAGAAATTACCACATCAGCATCTCCGCTACGAAGTAATCTTAAAGCATCACCTAAAGCATGATTGGATGACGCACATGCACTAGTGATCGCATAATTTGGCCCTGTAAAACCATAATTAATGGCAATTTCTCCAGGTAACATGTTGATAATTATCATAGGAATAAGGAAGGGACTTACTCTTCCAGGGCCTTTTGAAAAAAGAGTTTGCTCCTCTTCTTCAATTATATCTAAACCTCCAATTCCAGTTCCCGTTATAACCCCTATTTTTGATAAATCTTCTTTGAAAAGATCAAGACCCGAATCTTCAACAGCCATTTTCGCTGCTGCAAACCCAAATTTGGTAAATTTGGCCATTTTTTTTATTTTTTTTTTGTCAATAAATTGTTCTGGTATAAAATTCTTGACAATAGCTGCAAATTTAGTTGTGAACTTACTTGTATCAAATAGATCAATAGTTGAAGCACCTGACTTGCCTTCTTTTAAAGCTTTTGCAAACTCATCATTACCTATACCTATAGGTGTTACAACACCCATACCAGTTATAACTATCCTTTTTTTCATTTCAAGAGCGCCTTTTATTTCGCAACATTGATTTTGATATAATCCACTGCATTTCCTACTGTCTGTATTTTCTCTGCTGCTTCATCTGGAATTTCAATATCAAACTCTTCTTCAAAAGCCATAACGAGTTCTACTGTATCCAAAGAGTCAGCTCCCAGGTCATTAACAAACGATGCTTCTGTCACAACCTCAGCTGGATCAACTCCTAATTGCTCAACGATAATTTCCTTTACTCTAACCTCAAGGTCTGCCATTTTTCTACTTCCTCCTCTTTTGTTTTTCCTTCTATATCAACATTTTACATATACATTCCACCATTAACAGCTAAAACATGTCCCGTTATATATGACGAATCATCACTTGCTAAAAACAACACTGCTTTTGCCACATCTGAAGCCTCTCCAAGCCTTGCAAGTGGTATTGCCAAAGACATGACCCTTTTTTTCTCTTCTGTTAACTTATCAGTCATAGCCGTGCGAATAAACCCTGGAGCAACAGCATTTACTAAAATATTTCTTGTGGCAAACTCCCTTGCACATGTTTTTGTTATTGCAATCACACCACCTTTCGACGCAGAGTAATTTATTTGACCAATATTACCCATTTGGCCAACCACGGAAGCTATATTTATTATCCTACCAGATCTTCGTCTAAGCATTGATTTGCTAATTGCTTTTATACAATTAAATACACCACTAAGATTAACTTCTATAACTGCGTTCCACTCTGCTTCGCTCATTCTCAAAACCAAATTATCTTTAGTTATTCCAGCATTGTTGATTAGTATATCTATTTTGGAAAATTTGTCAAGTGAAGCTTTAGCTAGAGCTTCACAATCTTTCAAATTTGAAACATTTCCCTGAATTGCTATAGTATCAACATTGAATTTTTCCTTTATTTCATTAGCTGTAGTTTGTACTAGTTTAGCATTAATATCAGAAACTACAATCTGAGATCCCTCGGATGCAAAAATTTCAGCTATAGCTCTGCCTATACCCTGAGCTGAACCTGTAATAACTGTCGTTTTATTCTGAAGTTTCATTTAGTTAGTCCCTCCAATGTTTTTTTTAAACTTATTGAATCTTCTACATTAAATATTTTTTTTGAATTGTCTATTTTTTTTAAAAATCCAGATAAAACCTTTCCAGGACCAATTTCTACAAATTTATCGTAGCCTGCTGCAATAATATTTTGTATGCTGTCACTCCACTTTACAGAACTTTTAATCTGCTTTACAAGTTTTTCCTTAACAGTAAATGGATCACTTGTCAACATTGCATCATAGTTTGTGTAAACTCCAAAAGAGGGGAAATTGAAATTATGTTTTCCAAATTCTAGTGCCATACGATCAGAAGCCATAGACATAAGAGAAGAGTGAAACGGACCAGAAACATTTAAAATAACTATTTTTTTTGCTCCATAAATTCTTAAAAGTTCAATAGCTTTGTTTACAGCACTTATAGTCCCAGTTATAACAACTTGTTCTGGAGAATTAAAATTAGCCACTTCACAAACACCTGTATCTGAAACTTGCCTACATACATCTTCAATAATAGATTTTTCTATACCAAAAACAGCAGCCATTATTCCGGGATTGTTTTCTGATGCTTTCTGAACAAATTCTCCCCTAGCTGTTACCATTGACAATCCATCTTTAAATCCAAAAAATCCAGCTGAGTACAAAGCAGAATACTCTCCTAAAGAATGTCCTACTGCGATAAAATCTATATTTGAATCTCTCAATAAATCCTTGAAAACTTCAAAAGCTGCTATACTTACCGCAAATATTGCAGGTTGTGTGTATTTGGTAAGGCTTAAAATATTTTTTGGACCTTCAAAAATAATCTTCTTTAAATCTTTTTCTAGTGAATCTAGTATTATTTTAGCTTTAGGATATTTATCATAAAAATCTTTTCCCATTCCAATCTTTTGTGACCCTTGACCAGGAAACATTAATGCTATTTTAGACATTTCAACTCCTCAAATCCTTATAATTGCTGCACCCCAAGTAAACCCTCCACCAAAAGTTATCAATTCTACAATGTCACCCTTGCATACCTTTCCTGCTTTTATAGCTTCATCAAGCGCTGTAATTGTTGTTGCTGATGAAATATTCCCAGTTTTGTGAATATTTACAAAAACTCTATCCATAGAAATTCCTATTTTTTTGGCAACTGCTTCAATTATTCTTATATTCGCTTGATGCGGAATAAAAATTTTTATATCGTTAATAGATTTCCCTGAAAGTTCAAGTGCTTTTTCAGCCGCCAATGCCATTTTTGGCACTGCAGCTTTAAAAACCTCTCTACCCTGCATTTTTATCGTATGTAAATTCTCACTTACAGTGCTTTCAGTCGCAGGATATACCGACCCTCCAGCAGGTAAAAAAAGCAAATCAGAATACAGACCATCTGCTCCTAAAAACACAGATAAAATATCATCATCTTTTTGCGAATTTGAAAAAACTATAGCTCCGGCTCCATCACCAAATAACACACAAGTGTTTTTATCTTTCCAATCTGTAATTTTTGAAAGTTCATCTGCCCCAACTAATAAAATAGTTTTATATAATCCTGATTCAATAAAAGCTTTTGACACTGAAATTCCATAAACAAAACCGCTACACGCAGCAGACAGATCAAATGCCGGTATAGAAACAATCCCTAATTTCCTTTGTAAAAAGCATGCAGTAGACGGAAAGAACATATCCGGAGTAATTGTTGCGATAATTATTAAATCTAGTTGTTTAGGGGAAATATTCGCGACTTCTAAAGCTTTTATTGAGGCTTTATATGCAAGCTCTGAAGTCGGTTCATTACTTTTTGATATTCTTCTTTCTCTAATACCTGTTCTTGCACTTATCCATTCATCTGAAGTATCAACAATCTTCTCTAAATCTGAATTTGTAAGAATTTTCTCTGGTAAATACGACCCCGTACCTAAAATTTTTACCCCAATTTTTTTGTCCATTTACACAACCTTATTACTATGCTTGATTATTGCTTCTTTAACATAAATAGCAAGATTATGCTCCGCAGTTTTTGCCCCAGTAAGGATCGCATTTTTTACTGCTTTTCCATTTGACATTCCGTGTCCTATTATGCACACACCATCAACTCCTAACAGTGGAGCACCTCCAAATTCGCTATAATCCACCCTCTTTCTCAAACCTTTGATAGCAAGCCATAAAAAAGGAAATGAAATCCAAGCTATCGGATGACGCTTCAATTCTTTTTTTACAAGTTTAAATATCATTTCAGCAAGACCTTCTGCAAATTTTAGTATAA
>JAITOH010000074.1 GCA_031290055.1 Endomicrobium sp.
AGTTATTCAAGAATAAACACATACTTATTTTGTCCGCATAAGTACAAACTTGTATATTTAGATAATTTTCATATTCCGCTTAATGCTGATATTAGTTTTGGACATATAATCCACAAGACACTCGAGTTATTTCACGGTGGTTATGATTATTCTTATGATAGTTTATTTGAGTGCTACTATAATTCTTGGAAGAATGATGGATTTATTGATTCACAACAGATATTTGACTATTATATGCGTGGCAAGCAGTTGCTTGAAAACTATTATCATTCTTTTCTTTGTTCAAAAGCGAAAACTTTATATGTTGAAAGGGCCTTTGATACCAACATAGGGCAATATAGGTTCATGGGTATTATTGACAGAATAGATAAATACCCTGATAACACGTACGAAATTATAGATTACAAAACACACTTAAAAATATGGAAACAGGAGAAAATAAATAAAGATTTACAGTTGAGTTTTTATGCGTATGCGTGCAAAAATGTTTTTGGGATAAATCCTGATAAAATTTCAGTTTATTTTTTATCAAAAAATAAAAAAGTTTATACAAAAAGATCTAAAAGCGAAATATTTAAAGCAATAAGTATTGCTGTGAAAATTGCTGAAAATATAGTGATTGAAAATTTCGATCCAAATGTTTTAAAATGTTGGTCATGTGATTTTAAGCTAAAATGTAAATATTCAGAAAATAGTGTATGAATTGGAGAAAATAATGAAATCACTAACCGTTGTGAAATTTGGTGGTAGTTTAACTAAAAGTTTACGTATAAAAAATAAATTTTTAAAAGAACTCGCTAAAGTATCACGTACGGAAGATGTTATTTTAGTGCATGGCGGTGGAGCTGAAATAAATGATTTTCTTGAAAAATTTTCAATAATAGGAAGATTTGTAGACGGTTTGAGGTTTACAGATGCAGCCACTCTTAGTATTGTTGAAATGGTTTTAAGTGGTAAAGTGAATAGAGTTTTAACTACAGGTCTTATAAAAAATGGGGCAAATGCTGTTGGAATATCAGGCAAAGATGGGAAAAGTGTGATATGTAAGCAAATCAAAAAAATTGGCTTGGTTGGGGAACCAGTTAAGGTGAATAAAAAGCTTATAAAAATTTTAATAGAGGCTGGATTTTTGCCTGTTTTGGCCTCCATTGCCAGTGATGCTAAAGGTAATGTTATGAACATTAATGCTGACACTTTGGCGTCTTCACTAGCAGTAGCATTTAAAGCAGATAGACTTATATTTCTAACCGATGTAGCTGGAGTTTTTGATAAAAATAAGAAAGTAATTAAGAGTTTGAATTTAAAAGATATAGATTTTTTGATAAAAAATCAAATTATAAGTGGAGGAATGATACCAAAAATTAAAGGTTGTATTAATTCTGTTAAAAAAGGTGTGAAAGAAGTTTGGATAGCTAATGGTATAGATGGTATAAAAAAAATAAAAGGAACAGTAATAAAAGAATGAATATAAAGCAAATAGAAGATAAATATTTTATGCGTACGTATAAGAGAAGCAATTTAGTCGTAAAAAAAGCTAAAAATCAATTTGTATGGGATGAAAATGGCAAGAGGTATCTTGATTTTTCTTCAGGCATAAGTGTGTGCAATGTAGGCCATTGTAATACAATAGTTATAAAAGCAGCTAAAAAACAATTGAATAATTTTACGCATATTTCAAATCTGTACTATGCCCCATCGCAGATTAAGTTTGGTGAAGTCCTTGCTAAGAGGACGTTTCCTGGAGCTAAAGTTTTTCTTTCGAATTCTGGAGCAGAGGCAAATGAATGTGCGATAAAACTTGCAAGGAAATGGGGGTTTTTAAATCCCTCACAAACAGGTAACAGGTATGAAATAATATGTTTTAACAATTCATTTCATGGAAGAACAATAGCAACTCTTTCTGCTACGGGTCAAAAAAAATTTCATGAGTATTTAGTCCCTTTACAAAAAGAATTTGTTTTTGCAGAATTCGGCAATATTAATTCTGTTAAAAGGTTTATTAATGATAAAACAGTTGCTGTAATAATAGAGCCTGTACAAGGTGAAGGTGGGATAGTTCCATCGGATAAAAAATTTTTAAAAGAATTAAGAACAGTTTGTTGTGAAAATAATCTTCTTCTAATTTTTGATGAAATACAGTGTGGAGTAGGACGTACTGGAAAGTTTTATGCTTTTGAAAATTATGGTGTTGAACCTGACATTGTTACTTTAGCAAAATCCATAGCTAATGGATTTCCTTTAGGGGCTACTGTAGCAGGGAAAAAATGTGCTGAAGTTTTTACATACAATGACCATGGATCAACTTTTGGCGGGAATCCAGTATCATGTGCTGCTGCATCTGCAGTGCTGAAAATTATCAACAAAAAATTTTTAAACAACACTTTAAAAATTGCGAGATATTTTCGTGTAAATCTAGAAAATCTAAAAAAAAAATATCCAATTATAAGAGAAGTAAGAGGACTTGGACTCATGCTTGGTATAGATCTTACGGTAAATGGTAAAGATATAGTAAACTATTGCATGGATAAAAAGTTAATTATAAATTGCACACATGACACAGTATTGAGATTTTTACCGCCGCTTATAATTACGAAAAAAGATATAGATTTTTCTATGAAAATTTTGGAGGAAGCGTTAAAATGCCAAACAACAAAATAAGTAGAAGTGAGAGTAAAGATGTTGTTAAAAAAGTAGTGGTGGCTTATTCAGGAGGCCTTGATACGTCTATAATTCTTTCTTGGGTAAAAGAAAATTATGATTGTGAAGTCATAGCATGTTGTGTTGATGTAGGACAGGGAAAAGAACTTGAAGGTTTAGATGAAAAAGCAAAAAGTACTGGTGCGTCAAAATCGTACATAGTTGACGCAAAAAAAGAATTTGTTACAGATTATATTTATCCAGCAGTAAGAGCAAATGCTTTATATGAAGATAAATATTTTTTGGGAACTGCTCTTGCTAGACCAATAATTGCCAGAAAAATTGCAGATATTGTGAGAAAGGAAAATGCGGATGCAGTTTGTCATGGTGCGACAGGTAAAGGAAACGATCAAGTGCGTTTTGAACTTGCTTTTAAAGCTTTAATTCCAGATATAAAAATTATTGCTCCGTGGAGAGAGTGGAAGATAAGATCCAGAGAGGATGCTATTACTTATGCTAACGAAAGAAATATTTCAGTTCCTGTTACCAAAGCAAGACCATATTCTTCGGATGCTAATCTTTGGCATATTTCTTATGAGGGTGGCATTTTAGAAGTTCTTGGAAATGAATATGATGAAGCAATGTTTAAAATGACAGTTTCTGCAGAAAAAGCTCCAGATAAGCCAAGCTATGTTAAAATAGGATTTCAAAGGGGTATTCCTATTTCTGTGAATGATGAACAACTTTTTCCAGTAGAATTGATCACAAAGTTGAATGAAGTTGCTGGTGCAAATGGTATAGGAAGGATTGATATGGTAGAAAATCGACTTGTTGGAATGAAGTCTAGGGGAATATATGAATCACCTGCAGCTGTGGTTTTGTATGCAGCACACAGAGAACTTGAGTCGATTTCTGTTGATCGTGATACTCTGCACTTTAAACAATTTCTTGGCCAAAAATATGCAGAAATTGCATATTATGGTTTGTGGTTCACTCCTTTAAGAGAAGCAATTGATGCTTTTATTAATTCGACACAGAAATATGTAACAGGCACTGTTACATTAAAACTTTATAAAGGTAATGTCATACCTGCTTCAAGACAAGCGAAGTATTCGTTGTATTCAGAAAAACTTGCAACTTTTGAAAAAGATGAAGTTTATAATCATAAAGATGCTGAAGGATTTATTAATCTTTGGGGGTTACCTGTGAAGGTCCAGGCTATGATGAGGAAGGATAAATAAGACTTATACCTCACAGGTAGCTATAATTAGTTTTAAATGATGGCAATTTGACAAAAGGTACAAGTTTTTGTGTATAAGGATAACTAGGGTTTTGTTTGATTTAGTAAAATGCAGTGATATTGTCAAATAGGGTAATGAATTAAACGTTGATATTATAAATCTTAAAGTTTTAGGTGCTTTTTGGTTAGTTTTTTGTTGTGTGCATTTTTGGTTGTTCCTAAGGCATGCTTTGTTATAAGTTCTTACAAAAATGGAAAGTAAATAAGATATTGATGTAAGCATTATGAAAAGAAAAATGCTAAGCAAAGGAGAAGTGGAGTGACTATTCAAGAGTATAGTATAGACCTTCCTCTAGTGTATGACGGTAAAGTTAGGAGTATCTATGATTTAGGAGAAAATTATTTGATTGTAGCTTCTGATAGAATATCGGCTTTTGATTATATTATTCCAACATTAATTCCAAATAAAGGAAGAGTTCTTCATAAGCTTTCAATGTTTTGGTTTGGATTTGTTCGTAACATAATTCCTAATCATGTTGTTGTTGGAGAGTTTGACAAATTCCCTATTGATGTTAAGCGCTATGAATTTTTACGTGACAGATCTATGATAGTAAAAAAAGCAGAAAGAATTGACATTGAGTGTATAGTTAGAGGATATCTTTCGGGTTCTGGGTGGAAAGAGTACTTGAAATCCCAAACAGTTTGCGGTATTAAATTGCCGATAGGTTTTAAAGAATCTGCAAGACTGCCGGAGCCTATATTTACTCCGTCAACAAAAGAAGATTCCGGTAATCATGATGAAAATATTTCTTTTGATGAAACTGTAAAAAGACTAGGAAGAACTGTAGCTGAAAAATTAAAAAGCATTTCTATAAAACTGTACAAAAAAGTGTGGTGGTACTCTATTTCAAAGGGAATAATAGTTGCGGACACAAAATTAGAATTTGGTTTTTACAAAGATCAGTTGATTTTAATAGATGAAATTTTTACTCCAGATTCGTCAAGATTTTGGGATATTCATAAATATGTAGAAGGTAGATCTCAAGATAGCCTAGACAAACAATATGTAAGAAATTATCTTGAACAAGTAGAATGGGATAAGTCATCATGTGCTCCAAAACTTCCGAAGGATGTTGTTGAAAAAACTGAGAGTAAATATGTTAGTGTATATGAAAAGTTAACCGGAGAAAAATTTTAAGATATGTTTAAGATAGAGGTTTTTACAAAAGAAAAATTTAAAAATTCAAAAGGAGAGCTTGTTTTGTCCGATATTTTAAGTATTGGTGTAAGAACTATTTTAAAAGTTAGATATTCTCCTTTGTACGTTATTGATGGTAATGTAAATTATAGTGAGGTTAGAACTTTAGCTTCCGAATTATTAAGTGATAAAATAACTGAAACTTATGTTTGTAAAAAGTGTATAGTGGAAGATACTGTTAAGAATTCTAAAAGAGATGTAGTTTTTTTTGATGATGGAGAAATCCCCCCACCTGTAGGAGTTTGTTCT
Organism: Endomicrobium sp.; assembly: GCA_031290055.1. GTDB lineage: Bacteria > Elusimicrobiota > Endomicrobiia > Endomicrobiales > Endomicrobiaceae > Endomicrobiellum. Next base: position 5,385 of record JAITOH010000074.1, read on the forward strand.
ACAATAAAAATTTGGTATAAAAAGAATGTTACTGATCCAGTATCTGAAAGTATCTTAAAAGCAATAAAAGATTTAGGGATTGTAAAGGAATTCAAAGTTAAAAGAGTTGGTAAGTACTATTTATATGGAAAAATTTCTCGAATAACTTTACATAATATAACGGCCAAATTATTGGTAAATACATTAATTCAAGAGTATATGGTCAATGGAATATACAGCTAATTGTAAGATTATAGAGATTTTAGAGTTGTCTGATGAAAAATTAATTGAACTAAGCAATAAAAGTGTTCTTTCTTTGTCATTTGAAGAAATGAAAAAAATTCAGGGTTATTTTAGGAAACTTAAAAGAAATCCTACTGATGTTGAAATTGAAACCATTGCACAAACATGGAGTGAGCACTGCAAACATAAAACTTTGACGGGGGTAGTAGATTACACTGAGTTAATTCCGCTTAAAAAAGGCTCTTTTGATAAATTGCCTGTTTCCTCTAGAAACAAGATAGAATTTCTTAAGGATGATAAGGATTATGTGCAGTATGAGAAAAAAGAAAGAACGTATAATAACTTATTAGAAGAAACTATTTTTAAGGCTACAAAGGAATTGAATAAAAAGTGGTGCTTGTCTGTTTTTAAAGATAATGCTGGAGTTATTGAATTTGATTCTGAGAATGCTGTTGCTTTTAAAGTTGAAACGCATAATCATCCTTCTGCTCTTGAACCTTATGGCGGTGCAGCTACTGGAGTTGGTGGTGTTATTAGGGATATTTTAGGAGTTGGTCTTGGTGCGAAACCACTGGCTAATACCGATGTTTTTTGTTTTGGTGATCCTAATATAAGCGATTCTAAAGTACCTTATGGAATTCATCATCCTAAAAGAATAGCTAAGGGTGTTGTAGCTGGTGTGAGAGATTATGGAAACAGAATGGGTATACCTATCGTAAATGGAGCAGTTTATTTTGACGATGGCTATGTGGCAAATCCACTTGTTTATTGTGGAACCATGGGAATACTACCAAAAAACAAGATAGAAAAAAAGGTTATTTTTGGAGATTTAATTTTACTTGTTGGTGGAAGAACTGGCAGGGATGGAATACATGGGGCGACTTTTTCTTCTGTGAAGCTTGACAAAAAATCAGATGTGAACGCTGTACAAATAGGAAATCCTATAGTTGAAAAAAAGGTTTTAGATGCTATGCTTGAAGCGAGGGACTTAAATCTTTTTAGGGCGGTTACGGATTGTGGAGCTGGTGGTTTATCTAGTGCTATTGGGGAACTTGGCGAAAAAATAGGAGCTAGGATTTGTCTTGACAAAGTCCCTTTGAAATATTTTGGTCTTAGTCCTTGGGAAATATGGATTTCTGAAGCTCAAGAGAGAATGATTTTTGCTGTACCCTTGGGGAAAAAAGATAAAATTATTGAAATATTTAAAAGAGAAAACGTAGAAGCTACTGTTGTTGGAGAGTTTACTAACGATAATAGGCTTGTAGTTTTGTATGACAACAATATTGTGGCAAACTTGGACATGGAATTTCTCCACAATGGAGTTCCAAAACCTGTAAGGTCAGCAATTCACAAAATAAAGGAAGAAAAAATTCAAGAATCAATCAAAATGAACTACCTAGAAATCTCACAAACTTTAAAAGTTTTGCTTGCAGATTTAAATGTTTGTTCTAGAGAGTGGATTATAAGACAATATGACCATGAGGTACAGGGCCAAACTATTGTAAAACCGTTGCAAGGAAATTGTATAGAGATTTCAGGTCCTAGTGATGCTGCTGTTATTTTCCCATATACAATTATTAAAGATACAAAGAAAGGAATTGTCCTATCTAATGGATTTAATCCAGAATATGGGAAAATAAATGTTTATAAAATGGCATGTTCTTCAATAGAGGAAGCCTTGAGAAATGCTGTTTCTGTTGGGGGTAATATTGAAAAAATATCATTGCTAGATAATTTTTGTTGGGGAAATACTAATAGTCCTGAAGTATTAGGTAGTTTGGTTTGTGTGGCAAATGCTTGTTATGATATGTCAAAGGCTTTTGATGTCCCTTTTATATCCGGAAAAGATAGTCTGCACAATGAATATTCTACAAGTGATGGAAAGTATTCTATACCTCCTGCACTTTTAATATCTGCTATGGGTGTTATTGATGATGTAGCAAATACTGTTACAATGTCTTTTAAAAATACTGGAAATAAGATATTTCTTTTAGGTGTTACAAGGAACGAACTGGGTGCTTCTGTACTTGCTAAAATAAAGAACATTAGAATCGGAATAGTTCCTGCTGTATATCCGAATGAGTCTAAAGAAATAATGAAAAAAATTTATCTGGCAATAAATGAAAACGTAGTAGAATCTTGCCATGATTGTTCTGAAGGAGGTTTAGCCGTAGCTATAAGTGAAATGGCTTTTTCAGCAAAAAAAGGCGTACAAATATATGTGGATTCCGTAAAAACTGAAACAAATATGTTAACTATGAGTGAAACATTGTTTTCTGAATCTAATGGACGGTTTATTGTTGAAGTGACCCATGAAAACGAAACAAAGTTTCGAGAAGTTTTAAAAGGATCAATTTTTTCTGAGATAGGTTGTGTAACCGATGATGAAAATATAATTTTTGAAAGTGAAAAAAATAAACTAAAACTTCAAGAAAATTCTCAAGATTTGTTAAAAATATGGCAAAGTACTATAAATTGGTAATTATATGAAGAAAAATAAAGTGTTAATTTTAAGGACTGCAGGAACGAATTGTGATTATGAAACGCAAAGTGCTTTTGAATTGTGTGGAATAGCTGTAGAGCGTGTACATATTAGTGTTCTTATAGAAAATAAGTCCAAAATTTTTGAATATGATATTTTAGTTTTCCCAGGTGGATTTTCTTATGGCGATGATGTAGCATCTGGAAAAGTATTATCGAATGAAATAAAAAATAAACTTGGAAGTGAAGTTAGAAAATTTGCACTAAGTGGCAAGCCAATTATAGGCATATGCAACGGTTTTCAAGTTTTGGTTAAAATTGGATTACTTCCAGATCCTGAACTTTTCACACAAGTTTCCACTTTTTCTCACAATGATTATAATAAATTTGAGTGTCGTTGGGTTTATTTAAAAACAGGAAATAAGATTAATAATGAGTCTAATTGTATTTGGACAAATAAATTGCCTACTATAGTAAGCTTACCTATAGCTCATGGCGAAGGGAAGTTTATTCCAAAAAATAAAAGTATTTTAAATAGTTTAAATAAAAATAATCAAATTGTTTTTAGATATTCTTCAAAAGATGGTAATATTCCTAGATATCCTTTAGATCCTAATGGTTCTGTAGATAATATAGCTGGAATATGTAATAAAAAGGGGAATGTTTTTGGTCTTATGCCTCATCCTGAGAGATATATTTTTCACATGCAGCATCCTTCAAGAAAAAACTTTACAGGTAAAAACCATGGTTGGGGCAAAATTATTTTTCAAAACGCTGTTGATTTTGTGAATAGGTAATCTTGTAATTGTAATGTTTGTATATAGTTTTAAGTTGTATAGATACTTTTTTAGGCCTAAAAAAGTATGGGTATTTATCAAGGCAAGCATATTTTTTTGTTAAGTAAATATTGTGGTTTGGTTTTCATGCTAGTGTTGATGGATGTCAAGTAAATTTTTGTGTGTAATGCAAAGCTTGGTCTTAGTGCTTAATTATATTTTTTGAGGGTCAATTTTTTTAAAACATGTATTAGTGTAGGTTGCATTCACAATTATGAATATAAAAGTAAATACTATAGTGAATCATCTTGTAGTCAATAGTGCTTTTTTTAATTGTTGTTTTTGAGAGTTTGTTTTAAAATGAAACTTTAGTAAGAAAAATTCAACATAAAACATAATATGATATCACTTGTTAAGTTTGTGGAGGTGACTAAAATTTTATTAAAGTAGCTTTAAGGGGGTTGTGATCTTGTGAATTCCTAGAAGTTTATAGGTATTTTAGTAATTACATGTATAAGTTTTTGTAAGTCCTTGAAAAATAGATTTTTTTATAATAGAATATTAAGAGAAGAGTAGTGGTGGTTTTGGTTATATAGTCTGACTGTTGTTTAACACACTTTTGCTTTATCGGTGTTGCCGATTGTGTGTGTACCGCAGAGTATAAACTGTTCTAATGAATATATAAACCTTTCTAAGGGGTTCTGAAGTTGTGCAAATGGCATGTCTGTCTACTAGGCTAAATATAAACTATAGAGTATACAAACAGTTGAATTCGTCGGAAATCCTCGTAAATTAGGGTTTTTGATGTTAAATAATTGTGAAAAACCGTGATGTGGTGTATTAAGGTTTGGTATGTGATGAAGATTTATATTTATATTACAGAAAAAAACAATTGAAAGAAGAGGAAATAATGGCGAATATCACAATGAAGATTTTATTGGAATCTGGAGTTCATTTTGGGCACCAAACTAGAAGATGGAACCCGAAAATGGCGAAGTTCAT
>JAITOH010000089.1 GCA_031290055.1 Endomicrobium sp.
ATATTTTTTCTTTTCATTCTTAAAGTTATTCATTGTATAGTGTCCGGAGGATTGATTCTTTTAGTTCTTTTTCATATAGGAAAAAGTAGAGGAATGATTGGAATTTTTGGTGGTTATGGTTCGGACCAAATCTTTAGTAGTCCTAGTAAAATGGCTTGTGTTAAAAAGTTAGTCGTAGTATTTGCTTGTTTATTTATAGTTAGTTCTTTAGTGCTTACAAAACTTTCTAAAACTATAAATTGGGTGTCTGTTTGTCAATAGCGCATTTTAAAACAGCCTAGTTAAATAGTAAAAAACACTTTTTACAAGTAGTAAAAAGCATAAGAAAGGAAAAAATTGTTGCTGAGGTGGCGGAACTTGGCATACGCGCACGTTTGAGGGGCGTGTCCTTTACTTGGGTGCGGGTTCAAATCCCGCCCTCAGCATAATCTTTTTTGTTATTTTGTTAAAGATAAAACATCTCTAAATTTGTATTTAGTGAATTTTTGCGGGTGTAGTTCAGTGGTAGAACATCTCGTTGCCAACGAGAAGCCCGTGGGTTCGAGTCCCATCGCCCGCTTTTTGTTGCAGTTTTTAAAAGTTGGTTATTTTTTAGGTGTTGTTTGTGCTATTAATTAAAAATGTTATTTAATTGAAAGTGATTTTAAGTTTACAATTCTAAAGTTATGATAATTTATTTGAAATTTAGATAATATTTCTGTTTAATAGTTTCTTTTTTGATTGAAATATGTTTTTGTATGCGTAAATATTTATATGTAGATTTGCTTTTTATCTGTTAAAATGTGTAGAATATGTGTCGTGTATTTCTGTTTATAAAAATTTAATTGAAAGTGATTCTTTGGGATAATTTTCGTTTGAGTTAGGACGAGGTTTTAAGATGAATAAAAAAACTTACTTACCAAAGCTGGATTCTATCAAAAGAAAATGGTATTTGATGGATGCTAGTGGAAAAATTTTAGGGAGACTTGCAGTTGAAATATCTAAATTTTTAATAGGGAAAAATAAAGTTTTTTATACTAACCATATAGATTGTGGGGACTTTGTAGTTGTTGTAAATGCGGGAAAGGTTATTCTTACTGGTAAGAAACTCGATCAGAAAATGTATTTCACATACTCTGGATATCCAGGTGGAGCAAAACTGACGCCTTATTCTGTTTTAATGTCTAAAAATCCAGAAAAAGCTTTATTTGCTTCTGTTAAGGGAATGCTTCCAAAAAATAAACTTGCATCAAGACAAATTAAAAGACTTAAAATATTTAAAGGTGACAAGCATACGCACAGTGCACAGTTTGCAATATTGCAAGGTAAAGAGGGGAAAAAATGAACGCTGTTTGTTATATGGGTGTAGGACGTAGAAAAAAAGCAGTTGCTAGAGTAAGAGTTTTGGAATGTAGTGGTGATAGCAAGGTTACAGTTAATGACAAAACTTTAGATGAATATTTTGGTGGTTTAGAAAGATTTAAAAAATTAGCTCTAAAACCTCTTTTTGTCTCTAATTTTAAAAAAAGCTATAATTTTTTTGTTAATGTTAATGGTGGCGGATTGAGTGGCCAATCTGGAGCTATAAGTCATAGTTTGGCTAGGGCAATTTTAACTCTTGATGAAACGTCTAAGGTAGTATTAAAAAAGGAGGGTCTTTTAACTAGAGATTCTAGAATGGTTGAAAGGAAAAAACCAGGTAGACCGAAAGCGAGAAAACGCTTTCAATTTTCTAAACGTTAAGAGATTTATTCCTATTATTTTGTTTAGTATGGTTGAATTCTTATTGTATAAGACTTTGTTAAGTGACTTGAGGGTTTCCGTTGTAAATGTCAAAAGAAGCATATAATATTTAGTTTTTAACAAAGTTGTAAAAATTAAGAACAAGTAAAAGGTTCAATAAGGACATGTTTGTGCTAGTAGTTAGCTATTGTTGAAAAAAGAATGCTTTTATAAAATATCATTGTGATGTCGCCTATGTAATAAGCGAGTAATGCTTATGTCTAGCGTTTTCTGGTGGAGTAGTTGCTTTCTTCTTTTGTAATAAAAATATTGTGAGGGTGGTTTTCTGTGATGCCTGCCGAAGTGATTTTTACGAATTTCCCATTTTCTTTTAGTTCTTGTATTGTTTTGGTACCACAGTAGCCCATTGCAGCTCTTAGACCGCCAATCAATTGGTAGATAACTTCACTAACCTTACCTCTATGAGGAACACGTCCTTCAACACCTTCAGCTACTAATTTTTTTGTACTATCTTGAAAATATCTATCATTGCTTCCAGCAGTCATTGCAGAATATGATCCCATTCCGCGATAAGTTTTGAATACACGATTGTTGTAAATTATATTTTCTCCTGGGCTTTCTTCTGTCCCTGCAAACAAAGATCCCATCATGCAAACGCTCGCTCCTGCTGCTATAGCTTTGGGGATGTCACCAGAATACTTTATTCCTCCATCGGCTATTAACGGAACATTATACTTTGTTGCAATTTGAGCACAATCATATATCGCCGTGATTTGTGGAATACCTATACCTGCGACAACCCTTGTAGTACATATTGCTCCAGGACCGACACCAACCTTAATTGCATCTACACCTGCTTTAATTAAATCCTCTGCTGCTTTTGCTGTAGCTATATTTCCAGCAATTACTTGTATTTTAGAAAAAAACTTTTTTATTTTTTCCACTGCGTCTAAAACACTTTGACTATGTCCATGAGCTGTATCTATGACCAGTACGTCAACATTAGCCTCAATAAGAGCTTTTGCACGTTCGAGAATATCTTTTGTAATTCCTATTGCTGCTCCTACAAGGAGTTTACCTTTTCCATCTTTTGACGAATTTGGAAAATTTATGGATTTTTCTA
>JAITOH010000090.1 GCA_031290055.1 Endomicrobium sp.
TTTATTTCCAGTTGAAAATAAATTGTACATCATAGACTGGAAAACTGGAAAATCTGAAGAAAAAAAGCATTCAAAACAGCTTACGGGTTATTCACTTTGGGCAAATTATCATTTCGGACAAAAGACTGAGGATATAGTTCCAATTGTGGTTTATCTTTACCCTAAATACAATGAAAAAAACATTGAAATTGGTTGCCATTTAATCAGAGAATTTGCAGAAGTTGTACTGAAAGAGACAGAAGATATGTACAGCTATCTTATTGACGTAAAAAAAAATATCCCAAAAGCTAAAAAAGAATTCCCCTTAACAGATGATACATTTTTTTGTAAATATTGCAACTATAGAGAAATTTGTGTGGGTAGTACTTTTCGATAAAATTTTACACCATTTTAGGATTTGCTGAACAAAAATTGATTCTTGCAGTTTTATAAACTTAAACGTTAAAAAATAAAGATAGCATGCTTTAAAGCTTTACCATGCTCTGATTAGCAATTTCGTGTGGTTTTTATACATAAAGTATACTTTTAACGCTGAAAATATCTCATGGATAAATATAAACTTAAAGATTTTCAGCAAAGGAATTTTTTTCAAAAAACTAAAAATTATAATTCTTAGTTAAAACAAGGCTAGTTATGGAACTATCCATAACTGAAGTGGTATCCCCAAATATTGAAAACGCAGTAATGAAGTATAAGCCTAAATAATTATTTATTTATAATTTTTCACACTTATACGCAAAGAGGAAAAACTTTTTTTGATTATAATAACTTCAACTTTACTGTTTCTACTTGGAGTGGCAACGACTGTTTGTTTGGTTGTATTCAAAAAATATATAACAATATTAAAAGATAATGCTGCAAAAAGTCAAAAAATAGATGACTTAACAGAAAGTATTAATAAACAATCTCAACTTCATGGTAACTTAAAAATTGAATTTGAAAACATTGCTTCGAAAGTGTTGGAAGATAAAAGTAAAAAAATCGTAAATTTTAGTAAAAACTCTTTAGAAAACATCATGGTACCATTTAAAATAAAAATCGATGAATTTAAGAATAAGGTTGAAAGTCTTCATATTTATGAAGCTGAGAAAATGTCCGGGTTTCAAAAAGAATTAGAAAAGTTAATGAACCTTAACAGACAAGTAAGCGAAGAAGCAAGCAATCTTGCAAAAGCATTAAAAGGTGAGAATAAATTCCAGGGATTATGGGGTGAACTAAGCATTGAAAGAATTTTTGAGTATATTGGAATGACTGAAGGTATAAATTATGTATCTCAGAAACAATTTAAAGATGATAAAAGTAAAAAAATACCTGATTATATAGTCAACCTACCCGATGAAAAACACATTGTAATAGATGCAAAAACCTCACTTATAGCTTATGAAAAATACTATAACTCACAAAATAAGTCTGATAAAAAAACTTATTTGAAAGAGCATTCTTCAAGTATAAAAAAACATATTGACGAACTCTTTGCAAAAGACTACGTAGACTTGTCAGAACTCAATCAACCAGAATATATTTTAATGTTTGTGCCTGTAGAAGGAGCAATTTCTCTTGCACTTATGGATAGACCGGATATGCTAGCTTATGCATTTAAAAAAAATATAGCAATTGTTACGCCTTCAACACTTTTAGCTACATTAAAAACAGTCGAATATATATGGCACCAGGAATACCAAAAAAAAAATGTACTCGAGATAGCCAAACAAGGTGGTAGTCTTTACGATAAATTTGTAACATTTATTCAGACTCTAATGGAAGCTGACAAAAAAATATCTGAGGCAAAAGATAAAACACAAGAAGCTATAAAAAGACTTTTTTTGTCTGATAAAAAAGGTGACAGTCTTGTGGACAGGGCACAAAAACTAAAAGATCTTGGGGCTCCTACAAAAAAAGGACTCCCAAAAGAATTTTTACAAACCTCTACTAAAAACTAAGGGAATAATTAGATGACATTGTATAAAGATAAACTTCTAAGTGTAATTTTAAGGCTACAAAATGAACTTAAAAAATACAACATAGTGTCTTCTTTTGATAAAAATTCTTTTAAAGATTATATGGCAAAACTTGTTCTTGTTTCAAGCGGTACATTACTAATCTACTATAAACCCACAAAGAATACTTACTCCTTAAAAAAACAATTTCAGAATTCTAGAACTGATGACATCATAGATTTTGTATGGAGTAGAATAAATGGTTGTGAAAATTATTCTGCTCAAAGTGGAATTTACGAAGCATTCGTAGATGGTTCATATATTTCTGGCATTACCGGTTACGGAGCTGTAATTTATCTTGAAAACGAAATAAAAGCTGAACTTCTAGGTACCGTACCAGACGCTCATTTTAGACAATTTGGTGGGGAGTTGCAATCTGTTATTGAAACAATAAAATGGTGTGAAAATAATGCGGTAAGGTGCATAAGAATTAATTATGATTATGTTGGCATAGAGAATTTTGCAACTGGAAAATGGAAGGCGAGAGCCACATTTTCCAAAAAATATGTAAATTTTGTGCTCAAAACAAAAATAGAAATTGAATGGCGTCATATAAAAAGTCATACTGGCAATAAAAAAAATGATCAAGCTGATTGTTTAGCTAAGAGGGCTATTAGAACAAGTAAAGGAAAGAGTATTTAGAACTATATTTTTTAATTATGCTAAGGTCTTTAAAATATAGTATAATCAACATTCATCAAAAGTTGAAAATAGGTAGTGGTATATGCCAGTAGAGTTTGTACATTTACATAATCACACAGAGTATTCACTCCTTGATGGAGCATGTAGACTTACAGATGAAAAGGGTAACCCTGGAAAATTGTTTGATCTAATAGCTAAAAAGTATAAAATGCCTGCCCTAGCTATTACTGACCATGGAAATATGTATGGAGCTATGGAATTCTATTGGTGTGCAAAGCAAAGTGGTATAAACCCCATACTTGGTTGTGAAGTTTATGTTGCTCCTGGGTCACGTTTCGACAAAAATATAGATAAAACTTATGGACATAGTTATAGTTACAACCACCTAACATTACTCGCCAAAAATTTTAAAGGCTATCAAAATCTTATGCGTATAGTAAGCTTGGGCTTTACTGAGGGTTTTTATTATAAGCCACGAGTTGATAAAGAAGTTTTAAAAAAATACAGTCAAGGACTAATTGCACTTTCTGGTTGTTTGTCAGGAGAGGTTGCAATATCTTTAGTTAAAGAGAATATGGAAATGGCCGTAAGTGTAGCAACCGAATATCGTGATATTTTCGGTAGCGATAACTTTTATATAGAGATTATGGATAATGGTCTTAGAGAGCAGAAGAGAATAATACCAAATCTCATTGAATTATCAAAAAAAACTACAATTCCGCTAGTTGCAACCAATGACTGTCACTTTTTGGCAAAAGAAGATTATGAAATCCACGATATCCTACTTTGTATAGGTACTAATAAAATGTTAAACGATACTAGAAGACTGCGTTTTGGATCAAATCTTTTTTACTATCGCAGTGCAGAAGAAATGGAAAAAACATTCTCTTACATGCCAGAAGCTATACAAAATACTTTACAAATTTCTGAAAAAATACATATTGAAATTCCCAATGATAAACTTCTCTTACCACAATTCCCTATTCCAAAAGAATACAAATCTGATTCGGAATACCTTGAAATCCTTTGTTATAAAGGTTTTAGAGCAAGATATGGCAACACAATTAAATTAGAGTACGAAAAGAGGTTAAAACATGAGCTTTCTATTATAAATAGAATGGGATTTTCTTCTTATTTTTTAATAGTTTCAGATTTCATAAATTATGCAAAAAACCATAACATTCCTGTAGGTCCAGGTAGAGGATCTGGAACTGGATCTATAGTTGCGTATACTTTAGGAATTACAGATATTTGTCCTTTAAAATATGGTTTATTATTCGAAAGATTCTTAAATCCCGATAGACATTCTATGCCAGATTTAGATATAGATTTTGCAGATTCTGGGCGTGATGAAGTCATACAATACGTGCGTCAAAAATACGGTGAAGAAAAATGTGCTCAAATAATAACTTTTGGATCAATGCAATCTAAACTTGTTATAAAAGATGTTGCTAGAGTTATAGGGTTTACGGCTATTGAATCAAATAATATTGCAAAACTTATTCCACAAAATACAAGTATTACTGAGGCATTGAAAATTTCAACTGAGCTACAAAAACTCGTTAAATCAGACAAAAGAATTGCAAATCTCTTAACGGTTTCCCAAAAGCTTGAAGGTCTAAAGAGACACACAGGAGTACATGCTGCTGGCATGGTTATAGCAAATGAAGAAATTACAAATTATTCCCCAATTGCAAAAGGATCAAAGAATATAGTTACAACTCAATATGATGGTGTAGTATTACCACGGCTTGGAATTTTAAAAATCGACTTTCTGGGTTTAAGAACGCTCACCACTATTGACGATTCTTCGAAACTTATACGAAAAAGAAATCCGGATTTCAATTTAACTGATATACCACTAGACGACAAGAAAACTTATGAACTTCTCAATAAAGCTAAAACTATGGGAGTGTTTCAACTTGAAAGCAAAGGCATGAGGGATTTAATAAGAAAACTTAAACCGGAAGATATCAATGATATAATAGCTCTAATTGCTTTATATCGGCCAGGCCCAATGGGGTCAGGTATGTTAGATGATTTCGTAAATCGCAAAAATGGTAAAATAAAAATTGTTTATGACCATCCTTTGCAAAAATCTATATTGCAAGATACGTATGGAATTATCTTATACCAAGAACAAGTAATGAAAATGTCTGTGGAAATTGCAGGGTTTAGACCAGAAGAAGCAGATAATCTACGAAATGCCATGAGCAAAAAAATACCTGAAGTCATAGAAAAACAAAGAGAGAAATTTGTAAGGGGCGCTAAAGAAAAAGGTATTAATAAAAAAATTGCTGATAAAATATTTAACAATATTTTGGCCTTTGCTGGATATGGGTTTAATAAATCTCATTCCGCTGCCTATAGTTTAATTTCCTATAGAACAGCCTACTTAAAAGCAAACTACCCTATAGAGTACTTGACAGCTTTGCTTAACAATGAAATTGGACGGTCCAGTACAAAAGGAACTAACGAAGAAAATAAACTCGCAATGTATCTAGAAGATGTGACTGCCTTTGGGATTAAAATATTACCACCCAGCGTACAGTATTCTAGCGGAAAATTTAAAATAGAAGGTACAGATATACGCTTTGGGCTTCTCGCAATTAAAAATGTTGGAGAAAATATAATAAAGTTAATAGAACAATCAAAAATTGACGGTAAAAATATTAAATATTTTAAAAACTGGTGGGATTTTTTACAAAGAATAGATTTAAAATCTACGAATAAAAAAGTCCTTGAAAGTCTTGTAAAGTCTGGAGCTTTTGATTCTTTTGGAAATGATAAACTTACAATAAGGGCAACTCTACTTCACAACATAGGACTATCTATTGATATAGCCACAAAAATAAAACGAGATAGAGCATCAATGCAAGGATTTTTATTTGACAGCACCGAAATTGAAACAAACCTATCGTTCCTAAAAACCCCAAACCCTCTTGAATTCAACAGGTTGCTGGATTTTGAAAAGGAAGTTTTGGGGTTCTATTTTTCTGGACACCCATTATGTAACATGGAAAAAGAACTTGTTGCATATTCCAATTACAGACTAGACAAACTCCCAAATCCTAAAGAAAATACAAATTTTAAAACAGCGCAGGTTGTCAGTGTTGTAGGTATGATAACTTCTATAAAAAGCCTTATTTCTAAAACAAAAAAAGAATCCTATGCAAGATTTAAAATAGAAGATCTGCACTCCAATATTGACGCGATAATTTTTCCTAGAAATTTTAAAAAATTTAGCAGTTACCTTACACCCAATAACCTTGTTATGTTAAAAGGGAAATTAATGGGCACTCACGAACAACCTGAAATAGTAACGGAAGATATAATAACAATATGTGAAGCAAAAAATAAATCTTCGCAAAATTACGGAGAAGTACATATAAAAATTTCAACTACACGATACAGTGACACTTTAAGTAATAATTTAAAAGAAATCTTTATCAAACATAAAGGGGAGACAAAAATTTACTTGGATTTAGAAGATCCTGTTTATGGAAATTTTTCTATTGAAACTAGCTATCTATCTGATTATTCTAATGCTTTTATAAGTGATATTGAATCAACTATTGGCTCAAAAGGTGTAGTAGAATTACGTTGCATAAATTAATAATTTTTCATTTGTAAATAAAAACTTAACACTTCTTATGGCATTGATTAAGTAAATATACGTAGGATATATGGTATTACAAATAGCGTGGCTATTTTGAAGAGTAAATAAAATAGATCAGAGGGAAAATGTTAGACATCAAAAATATTAGAGAAAATTTAGAAGAAATTAAGCGAGCAATGTTAAACAGAAATCAAGATGTGGATTTTAACCAACTTTTAGAATTGGATAATGAAAGAAAGTTAAAAATTAAAGAAATAGAGCATCTGAGAATACAAAGAAATAAAAAATCTAAAGAAGTATGCAACCTTAAAAATGACGGTACAAAATATTCCTCAACTCTTACTGAGAAAATAAATCAAATAAGAGTTAAAATTCAAGAACATGAAAAACAACTTTTAATAATTGAAAATCAAATAAAAGATTTTCTTCTATTCGTTCCAAATATTCCTGATAAAAAAGTTCCCATAGGCAAAGAAGAAAAAGATAATAAAATTGTACGATTTATAGGTGAACCAAAAAAATTTTCCTTTAAACCAAAGCAACACTTAGAAATTGGAGAAAAATTGGGTATTTTTGATTTTGTAACAGCATCAAAAATTTCAGGGCCACGTTTTGTAATTCTAAAAGATAAAGGCTGTGTTTTAGAAAGAGCTCTTATTGCCTTCTTTATAGATGTACACACGAAAAAAGGATACAAAGAGATAATGACACCATATCTTGTAAATCAGTCTTCAATGGAAGGAACGGGGCAACTTCCAAAATTCGAAGAAGAAATATTTAAGTGTGCAAAAGATAATTTATATTTAATACCAACTGCAGAAGTTCCAGTAACAAATATCCACAGAAATAACATTTTAGATGCATCTACACTCCCACAAAAATATGTTTCTTATTCTGCATGTTTTAGAAGAGAAGCAGGCACTTATGGAAGGAATACGAAAGGTCTTATAAGAAACCATCAATTCAATAAAGTAGAGCTTGTCAAATTTGTTGAAGCTGAGACTTCAGACAAAGAATTAGAATCTCTAGTTCTTGACGTAGGTCATGTTTTAGAATTACTAGGACTGCCTTATAGAGTTGTTCTTTTAAATACTAGAGATTTAGGATTTTCTTCAGCAATCACTTACGATTTAGAGACATGGTTTGCAGGAGATAGCACGTACAGAGAAGTCTCCTCATGCTCAAATTTCAAAGATTTCCAAGCGAGAAGAATGAATATAAGAGTAAAAAATAAAAAAAACGTATTTCCACACACTCTAAATGGTTCTGGAATGGCAATTGGAAGAACTTTTTCTGCAGTACTTGAGTATTATCAACAAGAAGATGGTTCAGTAATAATACCAGAAGCACTACGCAAATATACAAAGTTCGACACCATAAAGTAAAAATGTTCGACAAAGCATAAATCTATAAATTTCACTTTTTGCAAAACAACAAATGGAGTATATCTTAGATGATACATACTTAATACTCACTTAAATTTTTATATTTATAAATTAGATATACGAATTTAAGAGTGTTTAGGATAGTTGCTGTTTGCAAATGCAAGTTAAACAATTTATTTTTTGGAAATGCTTTTTACATCTAACAATAAAAATAAACTCTAAACATCAAAAAATCATATCAATTTCCAAAACTAACTTTCTAAACATATAGTAGCTCAGAAAAAATT
>JAITOH010000097.1 GCA_031290055.1 Endomicrobium sp.
CTTCTGTTCTTACGGTCCAATCATTATTTTTTTCTGATGGAGGAATTTTAGCACTTGGCGTAAATATTTTTAATATGGCCTTTATCGGATCTTTTGTTACTTACTACATTTACAAATTATTATCAGAAAAGAACTATTATTTAGCTGTTTCGAGTGCTTGTTTGTTTTCTGTACTAACAGCAACTATTTTCTGTTTAATAGAACTCAGTATATCAAAAATTACATGTTTTATGGAAATATTTAAGAATATGATAATCATACATTTGATTATAGCTCTGCTAGAGAGTATCATAACTCTAATTTTTCTTAAAATATTTAAAAATCATAAGATCTACCAATAAAGGTATAAGGTAAAAAAATAAAAATGAATAGAAAAAAATTTTTTGTGGCTATTCCTATATTTGTCGTTTTTTTTTCAAGTTTGTTTGCTTCTAGATGTCCTGATATTTTGGAAACTCTTGTTATAAATCGTAACATTTCCAAGCAATCCAGAGAAGTAACATCTGTATTTGCAAATTATTCTGTGCCTTTTGTCAATGATAAATCTTTATCAACTTTTTTCGCTGGTTTGGTAGGACTACTAGTTCTGAATATTATATATAAGGGATTGCATGGCGTTGTTAAGCATTTTATAAATAAACAATGGACAAAAGATGAATAAAGTGCAAGTTTTAGAGTTGTTAGAACTCGTAAAAAATGGTGGAATATCCCCAAAAGATGCGTTACTACGTTTTCAAATTGCCCCACTTGAAGAGTTAGGGTACGCTACAATTGATTATCATAGAGGATTACGTCAGGGTAACGGAGAGGTAATTTATGGACAGGATAAAACATCAGAACAAATTAGTGGTATAGTTTCTAACATGCTTCGTCGGGGCCTAAATAATATTATAATTACACGAATTTCTCAAGTATCTGTTGAGTTTTTGCTTAAACAAAAAATAGACTTGGAATATCATAGTATTGCAAAATTAGCTATCGTACAACATGATAAAACAGCACACCAGTTAGGTTCTGTATTAATTGCATCCGGAGGTACTGGAGACATACATGTGTGTGAAGAGGCCGCTGTTACTGCTGAAGTTTTGGGTAGCCGAGTTACACGTCTATATGATGTGGGAGTTGCAGGATTACATCGACTCCTATCTAAGCAAAAAATTCTTACAACAGCTCGCGTTATAGTAGCAATTGCAGGGATGGAAGGTGCTCTTGCAAGTGTCATTGGTGGACTTGTTAGTTGCCCTGTTATTGCAGTGCCAACAAGCGTAGGGTATGGTTCCAATTTTTGGGGTCTTTCCTCACTGCTTGCCATGCTAAATTCTTGTGCAAACGGAGTCTCAGTTGTTAACATAGATAACGGGTTTGGAGCAGGTTACATCGCTAACCTTATCAACAGAATGGAAGGTATTCAAGAACAATGAGAGTACTTTACTTAGAATGCTCTATGGGTGTGGCTGGAGATATGTTGATGGGAGCATTATTAGAACTAACTGATAACAAGGGAAAAATGTTGAAACAAATAAACTCAATCGGTCTTCCAAATATTAAAATCGATGCAAAATCTGTGGTTAAGTGTGGAATAAAAGGAACTCGCATATGTGTAAAAATAAATGGTATTGAAGAGATTAGTTCTAAAAAACCTCATATTCATAACGATTATCTATTTGGATCTGGTCATACAACTCTTAAAAAAATCAAGAATATTCTCACTCAACTGCGTATTTCTCAGAAAGCAAAAAAAAATGCTTTAAGCATATACAATTTAATTGAAAAAGCTGAAATTACTGTACATCATGGCGAACACTGCGACGAACAGCACAATAAACATATACACTTTCATGAAGTAGGTAGCATGGACGCTATAGCAGATATTGTTGGTGTGTGTATGCTAATGGAGTACATTGATCCTCAAGAAGTATTAGTGTCACCAATAAATGTAGGTAGTGGATTTGTGCATTGTGCACATGGTTCACTAAGTGTCCCTGCCCCAGCTACAGCATATATTTTAAAAAATATTCCAATTTATAGTGCCAGAGCAGATGAAGAATTATGCACGCCTACTGGAGCTGCTATCATTAAACATTTTGCAACACGTTTTGAACAACTACCTAGAGTGTGTATTAAAAAAATAGGGTATGGTATGGGAATAAAAAACTTTAAAACAGCAAATTATACACGTGCATTCTTAGGAGAAACAGAAAACAACTTTGACGCAATAGATGGATATGTAACACAATTACAATGCAATTTAGATGATACAACAGGAGAAGCTGTTGGATTTGTTATAAATTTATTACTGCAAAAAGGCGCTTTAGATGTATTTATTATCCCCATTCAAATGAAAAAAAATCGTCCCGCGTTTTTGTTAACTTGTATATGCAGTGAGAAAAAAGCTAATTTTTTTGTTGAATTGATATTACGCCATACAACCACATTTGGCATAAGAAAAGTTTTTTGCCAGCGTCATACGTTAAAACATAAAATTTCAATACATAGGACACAATATGGCAATATACGCATAAAAACAGGAGAGGGCTATAATGTAAAAAAATCTAAGGCTGAGTATAATGATATTGCTAAGATTGCCAGTTCGAATAATATATCCTTTAATGAAACGATTAATTTGTTATCAAATAGCAAAAATAATAAAAATGACAGCTGAACAAAAATATGAAATTTTAAAACAATACATAGCCAAGTTGGGCAATATAATCGTTGCCTTTTCTGGCGGTGTGGATTCAACTTTTTTACTTAAAACAGCACACAATACTTTGGGAAATAAAGTTACAGCTGTAACGGCAAAATCCTGTTCTTTCCCATTGCGTGAACTAACTGAAGCAATTGTATTTTGCAAAAAAGAAAATATACGACATATAATTTTTAATTCAGAAGAATTAAGCATTGACGGTTTTTGCTACAATCCAACTAACCGTTGCTACATATGTAAAAACGAATTATTTTCGAAAATTTGGGGTATAGCTAATAAAAATAATATAAACTGTATAACTGAAGCTTCAAACATAGATGACACCAGGGATTATCGTCCTGGATTCTTAGCCGTACATGAACAGAATATAAAAAGTCCTTTGCGTTATGCAAAACTTACAAAAAAGGAAATTCGAAAGCTCTCAAAAAAACTCAAACTTTCTACATGGAATAAGCAATCTTTTGCCTGTTTGTCTTCGCGTTTTCCATACGGAGAGTATATTACCAAACAACGCTTGTCTATGATAGACAGTGCGGAACAATTCCTCTTAAATATTGGACTTAGTCAAGTAAGAGTGCGCTATCACGGAAATCTTGCTCGTATTGAAACTGATGAATTAGGTTTTAAAATTATTGCAAAGCATAAACAACGCATAAAAGTATATAAACAATTTAAAAAAATTGGTTTTATTTATGTTGCTATAGATATCTTTGGATACCGTACTGGAAGCATGAACGAAACACTACCAAAAGACGTTAAATAAGTATCAAATTAAACAAATTTGACGACTAGAAAATATTTACAGCTAATTATAAACTTCTTGGATGAAATTTTTTATATTGTTTTATAATTTGTTCTCTGTTAAGATGTGTGTAGATTTGAGTTGTCGTAATTGAACTGTGTCCGAGCATTTCTTGAACAAAACGGATATCTGCCCCACCAGTAATTAAATGAGTAGCAAAAGAATGCCTTAGAATGTGAGGAGTTATATTTTTGGTAATTCCTGCTGTTTTTGCAATGTTTTT
>JAITOH010000012.1 GCA_031290055.1 Endomicrobium sp.
AAGTAATGCTTATATGTCCAAAGTGTAATCAGGCATCTAGACCTAAGTTTGATAAATTATCTGATGGAAAGAAGGTAAGAGTTTGTCGCAGATGCGAAGAAATGATAATTTGATATATGTTAAAAATAAGATTTTTAGTCGATCTAGTTGTGGTCTAGTCTTGAATGTGTTTTTGTAGCCAGTATATAGATAAAGAAAAGGAAGGGCAAGAAGAATTTATGGATAAGAGTAATGAACCTCGTTTAAAGAAGCTTTATAAAGAAAGTGCGATGGATAGCCTAAAAAAACGTTTTGGGTTTAGAAATATTCACCAGATTCCTAAACTTATAAAAGTTGTTGTGAATGTAGGTTTGAGTGAGGCAAAGGAAAATATTAAAGTCTTGGATATTGCGGCTATTGAACTTACCGCCATTACTGGCCAGAAGCCTTTGGTGTGTCGTGCAAAAAAATCAATATCAAATTTTAAAATTCGCCAGGGAATGCCTATAGGTTTAAAAGTAACATTAAGAAACTCAATTATGTATGAGTTTTTAGATAGGCTTATTAATATTGCAATTCCACGTGTGAGAGATTTTAGAGGTATTGCATTTACTGGATTTGATGGGCATGGTAATTTTAACTTGGGACTTGTTGAACAATATATTTTTCCAGAAGTTAATATTGAGAAATCAGATAAAGTAAGAGGTATGAATATTACCATGGTAACAACGGCAAAAAAAGATGAGCATGCGAGAGTACTATTAGAGTGTTTAAAAATACCATTTAAGAAAGAAGTGACAACAAATTAAAGTAAAAAGGTCAGGATATTTTTCATGGCAACTACTTCAGCTGAAGCAAAAATGCGCAAAACTCAGAAATTTGCAACGCGGTACAGAAATAGATGTCGCCTGTGTGGAAGACCACGTGGGTATTACAGAGATTTCGGACTTTGTAGGATATGTTTGCGCAGATTGGCACATAATGGCGAAATACCGGGTGTTACAAAATCGAGTTGGTAAATATAAAAGTAGAAACTTTAGAGGAGTTTTGTGTAATGATTATAGATCCAATATCAGATATGTTTACACGTATTCGTAATGCAATTGCAAAATCACATGAAAAGGTTGATGTTCCATCTTCGAAATTAAAGATAGAAATTGCTAGAATTTTAAAAAAAGATGGATATATAGTGAATTATAAGAATGTTGAAGACCGCAAACAGGGTATTTTGAGGATTTATCCGAAATATATAAGCGTTGGCAAGTCTGTATTAAAAGGAATAAAAAGGGTTTCAAAATCGAGTTTAAGAATATATAAAGGCTACAAACATATGCCTAGAAATATAGGTGGTTTAGGCATTACTATTATTTCTACATCTAAAGGTCTAATGACTGATAAGCAAGCAAAAATGAAAAAAATTGGTGGAGAAGTAGTAGGATACGTTTGGTGATATATACTAATTTTGCAACTACATTTTTTGTTAGAAAAAATTTTTTAAAGCAAAATGCCATGGAATTTTAATCTTACTTTATGAAAAAATTTGTGTTGGGGTCAAAAGATGAGTCGATTAGGTAAAAAACCAATTGAAATATCGAAAGAAGTAAGGATAGAGTTTAAAAATAAAATTTTGGAAGTGAGTGGCCCAGGTGGAAAACTTTCACAGGCAATTGATGATAAAATTGATATAAAAATTGATAATAATTGTATCTTTGTTAAAGCTCTTGGATATTCACGACAACATAGCATGTTGCATGGCCTTACTAGAGGTCTTATTGCTAACATGGTCGAGGGAGTAATGAGAGGTTTTAAAAAAAAACTTGAAGTGGTAGGTCTTGGTTATAAGGCTAATGTGGAGAGTGGGGAAAATTTAGTTCTAGCAGTAGGATTTTCTCATTTGGTTACTCTTTCAATACCTCCTACAGTAAAAGTTTCTGTGGTTCTTACTGCAGGTAAAAATGCTTTGATTACAATAGCTGGAATTGATAAGTGTGAGGTCGGGTCATTTGCAGCTCAAATAAGAGCAGTAAAACCTCCTGAGCCTTACAAGGGTTTTGGTATAAGATATCTGGGCGAAAAAATTGCTAGAAAAACTGGTAAAGCTGTTTCTGGAGGAACAGGTAAAAAATAGTTAATTTTTATTAGCTTAAAACCTGTGATGTTTTGTCATTATGATGATATGTGATGCTAAGGTATAATATGAAGGATAGGAATAAGAGGATTAGATGAAAGATTTAAATAGAAGATTTGCTTACCGTGTAAAAAGAGTAAGAAAGAAAATTGAAGGAACTGCATGTAGGCCTCGTATGGCTGTTTATCGCGGGCACAAACATGTTTATGTTCAAATTATCGATGATAGCAAAGGAATTACTCTTGTGTCTATGTCGACATTATCTCCTGAGCTAAGAGGTAAATTGGATGTTACTGATACTATGTTAGTTGCTAAATTAATTGGTGGTTTAATTGCAAAAAAAGCAGTTGAAAAGAAAATAAAAAAAGTTGTTTTTGACCGTAGGGGATATGCATATATGGGTAAAGTAAAAGCTTTAGCAGATGCTGCAAGAGAGAATGGTTTAGAATTTTAAAAAATGTATTTTTAATGTATTAGGTATTAGCTTTTTTGTTACAAGGGCTTTATTGTTTGTTTTATTAGGGGGATAATTTGGTTGGCCAATTATCGAGACAACAAAATGTTAGTGGTTTTAAAGAAACTGTCGTGTCTGTTAGAAGAGTAGCTAAAGTTGTTAAAGGTGGCAAAAGATTTTCTTTTAGTGTCTTAGTAGTGGTAGGAGATAGAATTGGGAAAGTAGGTTGTGGGCTTGGGAAAGCTAATGAGGTGCAGTCTGCAATTCAAAAGGGAAGTGCGCGTGCTTTGAAGCATATGATTTTTGTTCATCTTAGAGGGAATACTATTCCTCATGAAGTAATTGGGATTTCAGGTTCAGGTAAAGTTTTTTTGAAGCCTGCTGCTCCAGGTACTGGAGTTATCGCTGGCGGGGCAGTTAGAGCTGTGCTTGAAGCGGTCGGAATAAAAGATATTCTTACAAAATCAATGCGTTCTTCAAATTCTTTTAATGTAGTTTATGCAACAATAGAGGCTCTCAAAGAACTTCGTTCGAGGAAAGAGGTTGCTAGGATAAGAGAGAAAGGAGTTGAAGAGATATGATAGGATTGTATAATTTAAAACCTGCAAAAGGCTCAAAACATAGAAAAAAAATTGTTGGACGAGGAGTGGGGTCTGGACACGGGCGTACAGCTACACGTGGTTCTAAAGGGCAAAAATCACGCTCCGGAGATGGTTCAAAAAAGCTTGGATTTGAAGGTGGCCAAATGCCTATCTCCAGAAGAGTACCCAAAAGAGGTTTTAGTAGTCGATTTCGTAAAGAGTATGAAATAGTTAATATTAGAGATTTAAATAAATTTGAAGCTGGAGTTGAAGTTACACCTTCAACTCTAAAAAGAGTTGGTCTTGTTTCAAAAATAAGGTTTGTAAAAATTTTAGGGTTTGGTGAAATCAAAAAACCTTTGACAATAAGTGCCTATGCTTTTTCCAAGTCTGCATTTGATAAAATTCATGCTGTTGGGGGAATTGCCAAAGTAGTTAATAAGTAATTTTTTTGCTGATGTATAGAGGAAAAAAACTCGCGAGTTTTGTGTAGTGTTTGTGGTTTTGTTGTATATATGTAGTTTGGGTTATAGTTAATAAAGCAGATTTGAGTTAATTTGGAATTTGGAATGTAAGAATAAAGTTATGATAAAGAGTTTTGCGGGTATATTTGAAATGTCTAAGCTTAGAAAGAGAGTGTTTTTCACGCTATGCATGATTGTTGCTTATAGGCTTGGAGTTGCTGTACCAGTTCCGGGGATCAATGTTGATGGAGTGAGATCTTTATTTTCTGGGCAGCAAAGCAATAGTCTTTTGGGTTTTTTAAATATGTTTTCTGGCGGTGCTCTTAGTAGGGTATCAGTTTTTTCTATGGGTATTATGCCGTATATAAATGCATCAATTATTATGACTTTAATGCAAAGTTCTCACGTTATTCCATATTTAGATAAACTTGCAAAAGAAGGAGAATATGGAAGGAAAAAACTTGTCCAGCTAACAAGATATTTGACAGTTGTAATTAGTGTAGTACAATCTTGTGCTTTAACAATGGCTATAAGTAAGATTTCTACACCTTTGGGAGCACCCATAATTGTTGATTCTTCAATATCATGGATTATTTTGATAATTGTAACTCTTGTTACGGGTACTATTTTAATTATGTGGCTTGGAGAGCAAATCGCAGAACAAGGCATAGGAAACGGTATTTCGCTTATAATTTTTGCTGGTATAGTAGAAAAACTTCCCCGCACAATTTTGAGCGTTGTAAAACTTATAAGAATAGAAGAGATTTCGATGTTGTACGCTATGGTACTTATGGTTGTAGTATCTGTAATTTTAATTTTAGTTGTGTGGATTGAAACAGCTCAGAGAAAAATCCCAATTCATTATGCAAAAAGAGTTGTTGGGAGAAAATTATACGGTGGACAGGCATCTTTTTTACCAATAAAAGTAGATCAATCTGGTGTCATAGCAGTAATATTTTCTGTGTCTATTTTGTCTGCTCCTTTAACTGTGGCTCAATTTTTTCCTGAATGGACAATATGGGGATTCCCTGTAGCTAGAAGAATTGCAGACTGGATTAACAAGGGTTCTTTGCTATATAGTTTAGTTTATGCAGCTTTTGTTATTTTCTTCTGTTATTTTTATAATGCTATATCTTTTAACCCAAAGGAGATAGCAGAAAATATAAAAAAATCTGGGGGTTTTATACCGGGCATAAGACCTGGTGAGCCAACTTCTACATACATCCAAAAAATTTTAGAAAGGGTTACTCTTGGCGGTGCTTTATTCGTCGCCTGTATTGCTGTTCTGCCTGATTATTTAAGACTTAGGTTGAATGTCCCCTTTTTTTTAGGTGGCACCTCGTTACTTATAGTGGTAGGCGTATCACTGGACACTATTGGTCAGATTGAGTCTCAACTTGTTATGAGGCACTATGAAGGTTTTACGAAAGATAATCGTGAAAAAGGTAAATGGTTTAGTATAAAAAAAATATGAATTATGTATTATTAGGTCCTCCAGGCTCAGGTAAAGGCACACAGGCGAAGAAAATTGTCGAAAAATTTGATTTGGTTTATTTATCTACTGGTGATATGCTTAGAGAGGCAAAAAAATCAAATGAATATATAAACAAATTGGTTTCAACTGGGCAACTTATCCCAGATGAAGCGGTTGTTGGTTTAGTTAAAAAACACCTAAAAAAAAATGACATAAAAAAGGGGTTTGTTTTTGATGGGTTTCCAAGAACTATATGGCAAGCAGAAAATTTAGATTTATTACTTGAATTTGAAAACATAAAAATAGATTCAGTTTTTTTTATAGATCTATGTTTTGAAAAAGCTGTTAAAAGAATGATAGGAAGAAGAATTTGCGTAATGTGTGGTACGAATTATCACACAGTAGAGCTTCCTTCTAAAAAATCTGGCAAATGTGATCTTTGCTATAATGAACTTATTCAGAGAAGTGATGATAAGGAAGATATCGCAAGAAATAGGCTTGTTGTTTATGAAAGTCAAACAAAGCCTTTAATAGAATATTACAAAAAATCTAATCTTCTTACATACATAGATGGTTCAAGAAGTGAGGAGGAGGTTTTTGAATTAATAGATATTTGGATAAAAAATAAAAAATCATAAAAACTTTTTGTATAATTAAAGTTATGTTTTATAATTTTATGGTTCAAGTAGTATTTTTTTAAATGACTTTTTGGGATTAATTTAGTCTTTGAAAGAGGAAATAAATTGTTTTTAAAAAAACAAGGTGTTAAATTAAAGACACCAATAGAAATTGAAAAAATGAGGAATGCTGGTAAAGTTGTTGGAGAAATTTTAAATGATCTTTCTGAGATTATAAGACCCGGAATAACAACAAAAGATATAGACATTTTTTCAGAAAAATGTATAAGATTATCGAAAATGAAACCTGCTTTTTTAGGTATAATAGGAAGAAGTTATCCCTTCCCAGCTACAACATGCGTGTCAGTAAATAATGAGGTTGTGCACGGAATTCCAAATTCTTTAAAGGTGCTTGAATACGGCGATTTGGTTTCTGTTGATATAGGAGTAGTTTGTGAGGGATACTATGGTGATGCAGCAAAGACTTATGTAGTTGGTAGTTGTGTGTCTGAGACGGCTGTAAGACTTATTAAAATTGCTGAATTATCTCTGCATGAGGGTATTAGTCAGATTTTACCAGGTAAAAAACTTGGAGATGTTTCTTCTGCAATTCAAAGAACCGTTGAAACTAATGGATTTTCAGTTGTGAGAGATTTTGTTGGACATGGAATAGGTGTGTCTTTGCACGAAGAGCCTCAGATTCCGAATTTCGGTGAAGCTAATACTGGCATTAAATTAATTCCAGGTATGGTTCTTGCAATAGAGCCTATGGTGAATGTAGGAGACTATCAAGTTTGTACAGAATCTGATGGTTGGACGGTCACAACAAAAGATGGTAGTTTAAGCGCACATTTTGAACACACCATTGCGGTGACAGAAAATGGTTATGAGATTTTGACAAAAGTGTGAGTTATTTTTTGCATACTTAGTTTTTTGTTATATATGCTTTCAAGAATTGTGATTTATGCTGTTATCTAAAAACAAAGGTGGGAGAAGAGTGAGTAAAGAAGAGAAATTAGTTGTTGATGGGGTAATTTTAGAATCTTTACCAAATGCTATGTTTAAAGTAGAGATAAATGGAGGGCACTTAATTTTGGCGCATATATGTGGTAAAATGAGAGTGCATTATATAAAGATTCTTCCAGGTGATAAGGTAAAAGTAGAACTTTCTCCGTACGATTTAACTCGAGGTAGAATAACTTATAGAGAAAAGTAACATTATATTTTTGTTGTTAGCGTGTTGTTTTATGCCAAGTATATAAAATTTTTATAATCTAATTACGAAAATATTTGCCGATGATGTGCAGAATTTTAGATTTAAAATTATATGATAAAGTTATCAGGAGAGTAGTTAATGAAAGTTAGAGCATCAGTAAAGTTGATTTGTCAAAAATGCAAAGCAATTAATCGTAAGGGTATTATACGGATAATTTGTTCAAACCCAAGACACAAACAAAGGCAGGGATAAAATAGAAAAGAATACACAAAAGTGAAAGTAAGAAATATAAAATGTTAAAGAAATGTTTGTTGTTTAGAGTAAATTTTTTTGGAGTTAGTCGTCTATTTTTATAAAAGTGCTTTAGTGAGTTTATATAAATAAACACAATAGAGCAAAAATTAGAAGGAGATAGATAAATGGCTCGTATAGCTGGAGTAGATTTACCAAAAAATAAAAGACTTGATGTAGCGTTAAGATACGTTTATGGTATAGGTTCTTCCATGTCCTATGAAATTATTGCAGAACTTTCTTTGGATCCGACAAAAAGAGTTAAAGATTTAACGGAAGAAGAAGTTAGTAAAATAAATAACCTTGTAACAAAAAATCTTAAAGTTGAAGGAGATTTAAGAAGAGAGGTGCAGTCTAATATTAAAGGACTTATAGAAATAGGAAGTTATAAAGGATTACGCCATAGAAGAAATCTTCCTGTAAGAGGACAAAGATCTAAAACTAATGCTCGTACGAGACGTGGTAAAAGAAAAACAGTGGGATCTGGAAAATTTACAATTCCAGGAAAAAAAAACTGAACTTTTTGTTTTTGGGGTTTGTTATTGAATTGTTTGTTTCAATGATGACTAAGTTGTTTGTGAGTTTTTATGTGTGTGCACTATTTGCTGATATCTTTTAATTTGTCAAAAATTATAGAGGTATATTGTGCTAATGTTTTAGGTTTTCAGATATTGGGTTATAAAGCGGAGGAAAGTATGGCAGAAGAAAAGAAAAGCAGTGTATCTAAGAAAAGAAGATACACTGGTGGAATTGCAAGAGCTTATATATTGTCGACATTTAACAATACAATTGTTAATATAACAGATGATACGGGGAATACCCTGGTGTGGTTGTCTGCAGGTTGTTCAGGATTTAAAGGCACGAAAAAGGGAACTCCTTTTGCGGCTCAAATGACTGCGTCTATTGTAGGTAAAAAAGCTTTAGATATAGGAGTAAAGCAGGTTGCGGTTTTTGTAAATGGCCCAGGACCTGGACGAGAAACAGCTATAAGAGGTTTACAAAGTGCTGGGCTCGGAATAGTAACCATAAAAGATGTTACGCCCGTCCCACATAATGGGTGTCGTCCACCTAAGCTTAGGAGAGTTTGAAGCAAGGAACTAGTTACCTATATTTTATTATAACATGGTGGGGGAAATTGCACTTAATATAAAAGTACAAATTTAATTGTTTTTGGAAATTGTTTTAAAATGTATTTTATTAGATAATAATTGGAGGGTTTAAATAGGTGTCACGCTACTTAGGATCAGCATGCAAGTTATGTCGTAGGGAAAAAGAAAAACTCTTTCTTAAAGGAGTTAGGTGTTCTTCTGCGAGTTGTGCTCTTTGCAGGAGTAGAGGTAAGAAGGGGCCAGGACAGCATGGAGCGTCAAAAAGTAAACTATCTGATTACGCAAAACATTTGCGTGAGAAACAGAAGGCTAAAAGAGTTTATGGTTTAACTGAAGAGCAGTTTGTCCATTATTACGAAGTGGCAGAAAAAATGAAAGGTTCTACTGGTGATAATTTGCTTAAACTTATTGAGCTAAGACTTGATAATGTGGTTTTTTGTCTAGGTATGGCTTTATCTAAAAAAATGGCCAGACAAATTGTAAATCACGGCAATATTTTGGTTAATGGAAAGAGAGTAGATGTTCCGCGTTATCAGGTAAAAATCGGGGATGTTATAGCTATTAGTAAAAAATATAAAACGGGTGCAGTTATAAAAAACCTCATCGAAAATAAAACGTCAAATGTACCCTCTTGGTTGAGTTTTGATAAAAATAAAGTAATTGGGACAGTTGTAAGTGAGCCACTTATTGGAGAAGCTTCTCATCCTATAGACAGTCAGCTTATTGTCGAATACTATTCAAAGTAAACTAACAGTTGTTAAAATGTTTGTTTATTAAGGCTATGAGGTTATAAAAGAATGAAATCATCAGATTTAGAGAAATTGTGCAAACTTGTTTTAGATGAAAATTCCGCCACAAAATTTTATGGTCGTTTTATTGCAGAACCTTTTGAACGTGGTTATGGTCATACGATAGGAAATTCATTGAGGAGAATTCTTCTTTCAAGTATTGAAGGTGCTGCTATTACTTCTGTAAAAATTGCAGGAGCATTACATGAATTTACTGTTTTGAAAGGTGTTAAGGAAGATGTAGCTCAAATTATTTTAAATTTGAAAAAAATTCGGGTGAAACTCTATTCTGTAGGTTCGGAAAAGCTTTATTTGAAGGCTAATAAAGCTGGCAAAGTAACTGCTAAAGATATAGAGGTGAATGCGAATGTTGAGATGTTAAATTTTGAACAGGAAATTGCAAATATTGATAATGATGCTGAACTTGAAATGGAACTGGAGGTTTCCTCTGGGAAAGGATATGTTCTTGCTGAAGAACTAATTTCAAGTAAACATTCAGTAGGAACTATAAATCTTGATTGCTTGTTTTCACCGGTAACAAAAGTCAATTATGAGGTTGAAAACACGCGTGTAGAGCAAAGTCTCAATTATGATAGGCTTATTATGGAAATATGGACCGATGGAT
This sequence comes from Endomicrobium sp., assembly GCA_031290055.1. Taxonomy (GTDB): domain Bacteria; phylum Elusimicrobiota; class Endomicrobiia; order Endomicrobiales; family Endomicrobiaceae; genus Endomicrobiellum. The sequence goes on from JAITOH010000012.1 coordinate 9,727, forward strand.
CTATATCTCCTCAAGAGTCTTTGGCGCGTTCTGCAATAATATTGAGCAATAAACTTATGATTTTTACAGGTAATAATATTGAATTCGATGGTTCTGGAGAAGTTACTATTTCAGACAAAAAAAACAAAAAAAAAATTCTTAGTCAATCAGTAAGTGTTATGGATCTTTCGGTTAGAGTTTTGAACAGTTTAAAAAACGCAGGTATTGAAACTATTGGAGATCTTGTTTCAATGACTGAAAAAAACATGTTGGATTTTTATAGTTTAAAAAAACGTTCTTTTGATGAAGTGAAGTCTAAGCTTGAAAAATTAGATCTACATTTTGGAATGGAAATTGAATATGGAGAAAAAGAGTGATAAAAACTTACAACGGGAGTAAACTTGGAGTTACAAGTTCTCATAAAAAAGCTATGCTTCGTAATTTAGCAACCGAGTTGTTTGTTCATGAAACAATAATAACTACGTTGCCTAAAGCAAGAGAACTTGTAAGATATTCTGAAAAACTTCTTACAAAAGCGAAAAGAGATGATTTAAGTGCTATAAGAGCAGTGAATAAAAAAATAAATAATAAAAATAATGTTCTAAAAAAAATTTTTGGGGACCTACTACTGAGATATAAGGGGAAAAATGGTGGCTATACACAGATTATAAAAGTAGGAGTAAGGCGTGGAGATGCTGCTAATATGGCAATAGTTAAATTAATGGTTTAAATTTAGATCAAATTGTGAATAATTGATGAAAAGAAATATTTTTTGTGCATGTGCTGAGAGTTTTGTGCTTTAGCTAAAAAATTAATTTCTGTGTATGTTTTATTTTGTTGAGGGGGAAAGTGTTCAATTACATTTTTGGATTGTTTTCGAATGATATGGGTATAGATTTAGGTACAGCATCTGTTCTTGTTTTTGTTAAAGGCCAAGATATAGTTCTTAGAGAGCCGTCTGTTGTAGCTATAGAACGTGAAAGTAAGCGTGTTTTGGCTATAGGCATAGAAGCAAAAAAAATGCTTGGGAAAACACCTTCAAACATTGTTGCTATAAGACCTTTGAGGAATGGGGTTATTGCGGATTTTGAAGCTACTGAGAAGATGATAAGATATTTTATAAAAAAAGTTCACAATAAAAGAACGCTCCTTCATCCAAGGGTAGTTATAGGTGTGCCTTCTGGAATTACTGAGGTTGAGAGAAGGGCTGTAAAGGAATCAGCAGAACAAGCTGGAGCCAGAGAAGTTCATCTTATTGATGAACCTATGGCTGCAGCGATTGGGGCAGGTATACAAATTCAAGAAGCTCAAGGAAGTATGATAGTTGATATTGGTGGTGGGACAACTGAAGTTGCTGTTATATCATTAGGTGGAATGGTTGTTGCAAAATCTCTTGAAATTGCAGGTGATAAAATGGACGAGGCAGTGGTTCAGTATTTTAGAAAAAAATATAATCTTACAATAGGTGACAATACGGCAGAAGAAGTTAAAATGAAAATAGGATCTGTATTTCCTATTGAAAGTGAACAATCGATAGATGTAAAAGGCAGGGGGCTACTTACTGGTCTTCCTCAAACAGTTAGTATTACGTCAGAAGAGGTAAGATTCGCACTTGCGGATCCTATGAAAAAAATAGTAGAAGTTGTAAAAAGTGTTCTCGAAGAAACGCCCCCAGAACTTGCTGCGGATCTTGTTGATCGGGGTATAACGTTAAGTGGAGGAGGGTCGCTTGTAAGGGGTCTTTCTGAACTATTGTCTCAGGAAACAAAACTCCCGGTAAGTTGCGCTGATGATCCTATCACTTGCGTAGTAAGAGGAACAGGGGCTTATTTAGGAGAATTAGATAATATAAAAAAATCTAAATTAAGAAATATGACATAAATAGTTTTTAAATTTT